>NZ_LZKH01000209.1:0-973 GCF_001672745.1 Mycobacterium sp. E1386 | reverse complement strand
GGGTGCTACACCCCATCCGGCGAGCCCTACTGGACGCCTCCGGGCGAGCCCTGCTGAGCGAACCGGCGCGGCGCGCACTTTTCCGAAGGCGGCCTAGCGCGGGGTGAGCAACCGCTCAACGTATTTCGCGATCACGTCGACTTCGAGGTTGACCTGCGTGCCGACCGGGGCGCGGCCCAGCGTGGTCAGCTCGCGGGTGGTAGGGATCAGCGAAACCTCGAACCAGTCGGCGCCGAGCCCGGAGACCGTCAATGAAATGCCGTCGACGGTGATCGATCCCTTCTCGACGACGTAGCGGGCCACCGCCGCGGGGATCTCGATCCGCACCACTTCCCAGTGCTCGGACGGCGCCCGGCTCACCACCTGCCCGGTCCCGTCCACGTGCCCCTGCACGATGTGCCCGCCGAGCCGGCTGTTGACCGCCGCGGCGCGCTCCAGGTTGACCGGGCTGCCCACCTGCAGGGAGCCCAGGTTGGACCGGTTGAGGGTTTCCGCCATCACGTCGGCGGTGAATTGGCCGTCCGGCAGCAGCTCGACGACGGTCAGGCAGACGCCGTTGACGGCGATCGAGTCGCCGTGCCCGGCGTCGGAGGTCACGACCGGTCCGCGGATGGTGAGCCGGGCGCCGTCCGAGCACTGGGAAGTGGTGCGGATCGAGATCCCCGCGGCGGTGGCCCGCTACGTCGTCGAGAAGGGATCGATCACCGTCGACGGCATTTCATTGACGGTCTCCGGGCTCGGCGCCGACTGGTTCGAGGTTTCGCTGATCCCTACCACCCGCGAGCTGACCACGCTGGGCCGCGCCCCGGTCGGCACGCAGGTCAACCTCGAAGTCGACGTGATCGCGAAATACGTTGAGCGGTTGCTCACCCCGCGCTAGGCCGCCTTCGGAAAAGTGCGCGCCGCGCCGGTTCGCTCAGCAGGGCTCGCCCGGAGGCGTCCAGTAGGGCTCGCCGGATGGGGTGTAGCACGG
>NZ_LZKH01000208.1:0-18097 GCF_001672745.1 Mycobacterium sp. E1386 | reverse complement strand
GCATCACGTCAGAACCTCCGCCTTGCGCTTCCGCGCAAATCCGGTCAATTGCCTCGCGGAGCGCTGGAACGCCGGCGGAGTGGCCGTCGGTGGCCCTGATGGCAATGCCGTCGAGCAGGAGATCTACGGGCCGAGCGGGCTCCGGCCGCGGCGGCGCCGCGCGAGCCACCGCCGCCGTCATCCCAATGCCGCCGTGCGGGCACAGCCGTCCGCCGAACATCGCCGCCCCCACGGCTTCCAAGTACGTTTCGCGCGCCTGCGCGTCATCGAGCGACTCCAGCCTCTTCGCGGCATCCAGAAGCCCGACGGCAGAGTCGGATACGGTCGGCGCGCCGGCGTCACCGCTGCGGCTCCTGGCGAAGGCGATCTGTGCGCGAAGTCGTGTCACTTGCGCCCCTTCCAGTGCCGCTAGCGGCGCCGATTCAGCAATGGTGAGCAGTTCCTCCGCGGCGTCGAACGCGGCTACGTCGCGTTTCGCCTGGGCGGCCGCGAGCGCCCTGGCTCCGCGGCGAATCGGGTCGGGTGTCAATTGGGCGGCCCGCTCCAGAAACGCGGCCGCGGCGGCAACGCCCCCTCTGCTTTGCGCCCTATCCGCCGAACGCTCGAGTTGGACGGCGACGGCCTCATCGGGAGCCGGCGCGGCGACCGCCAAGTGCCACGCGTGCCGGTCCGGGTCGATGTCTCGGTCGGTTGCCTCGGCCAGCGCTTGATGAGCGCGTCGCCGCTCCATCACGTCAGCGGAGCGGTATGCGGCCGAACGCACCAACGGATGGTGGAATCGCACCCTGGTCCCGACGTCAATCAATCCCGCCGCCTCGGCGCCCGCGGCCGCATCCGGGGCGAGGCCCAGCTGCTCGGCAGCGCGCAGCAACAGTGCCGTATCGCCGACCGGCTCGGCGGCGGCAGTGAGTAACAACTGCTGGGCGTGTTCGGGCAACGACCGAATCCGCCGCAGAAATGTCTGTTCTATCTGTCCGGCTAGGGGCCAGCTATCTGGCCGGTTGAACCCGCCGGCCAGCTCCGCCGCGGTCAACCCCTTCGGTAGTTCCAGCAACGCGAGGGGGTTGCCGCGCGTCTCGGCGACGATGCGGTCGCGTACCTGATCATCCAAACGCCCGACGATGACCGAATCCAGCAGTGCTCGGGCATCACCGGAATTGAGGCCGCCGATCGTAAGCTCCGGCAGCCCCGCCAGGTCGTCGCGCACGTCGTCGCGCACTGCGAAGATGATCGCGGCCGGCTCGGCGACCAGGCGGCGAGCGACAAACGCCAGCGTTTGTGCCGAGATGTGGTCAATCCATTGCGCGTCGTCAATCAGAACGAGCAGGGGCTGGCTCTCCGTCGCCGCGCCGATCAGGCTCAGCACCGCCAGACCGACCAGGAAACGATCGGGCGCCGGTCCGGCGCTGCGGCCGAAGGCGATGTTCAATGCTTCCCGCTGAGGGGACGGCAAGCGGTCGATGCAGTCGAGCAGTGGCGCGCAGACTTGTTGCAAGGCGGCGAATGCGAGCTCCATTTCGGATTCCACGCCCGCCACCCGGGTCGTGCGGAAGCCTGAGGAGCGCTCGGAGACGAAGTCGAGTAACGCCGTCTTGCCGATGCCGGCTTCGCCGCGCAGCACCAGCACCTGACTTTGGCCGGAGCGCGCAGCGGACGTCACACGATCGAGGGCCGCGCATTCGCTGCGCCGGCCCCGCAAACGTTGTGCCGGGAATGTGTTGGACACGCACACCGCCGCAGGTAAGGGATTGCTCCCTGACCTTACCGACCCCGCCCGCCGCTTGGATGACGCGCCGTGGGGTCCGCGCTTTCGTTAAATCAATTGCTTGACTTAACGCGCCCGGCGCCGATTAACTCAGCGGGTGGTCAACGAATTGGACGGCAAGGTCGCCATCGTCACCGGCGGCGCTTCCGGCATCGGTCGCGGGATAGTGGAACGGTTTGTGGCCGAGGGGTCGCGGGTCGTCATCGGCGACATCGAGACCGACCGGGGAGAGGAACTGGCCGCCACGCTGGGCGCCGGCGCCGCGTTTCGGCGGACGGACGTCTCCGATCCCGAACAGGTCGGGGCGCTGATCGCCACCACCGTCGAGAAATTCGGCGGCCTCCACGTCATGGTGAACAACGCCGGCATCTCGAGCCCGCTGCGCCGACTGCTCGACGACGACCTGGCCGACTTCCACCGGGTGATGGGGGTCAACGTCCTGGGAGTGATGGCCGGTACCCGAGATGCCGCCCGCCACATGGCCGAATCCGGTGGCGGATCGATCATCAACCTGACGTCAATCGGCGGCATCCAGGCGGGCGGCGGGGTGATGGTCTACCGAGCATCCAAAGCCGCGGTCATCCAGTTCACCAAGTCGGCGGCAATTGAGTTGGCGCGCCACGACGTTCGGGTGAACGCCATCGCGCCGGGCAGCATCCCCACGCCGATCCTGGCTTCGTCGGCCGTGGACGTGGATCCCGATGAACTCGCGCGGTTCGAAGCGCGGATTCGCCAGGGAATGCGTGACGACCGGCCACTGAAGCGGGAGGGCACGCCCGACGACGTCGCCGAGGCGGCGTTGTACTTCGCCACCGATCGGTCCCGGTATGTCACCGGGGCCGTGCTGCCGGTAGACGGGGGGACGTCCGCCGGGAAGGTGATTCGCCCCCGCAACGATGCCCGTAAGGGTGAGTGACGGCTAAGGGGAGGGCTGCCTCAGGGCCCTTCCGCGGGATGTCCGGCGTGGGTTTCCAGCCGTAGCCTGGCCAGTGCCTCCGCGCGCTTGAGGTCTTGTACACCAGCGCTTTCCATGATCACGCTGTGGGAGTGCGCCAGCACACTGAGCACGGCCTCGGTGGGTAGGTCGGGGAACTGGCGCCCCAGCACCTCGGCCGAGCTCCGTAACTCGAACAGTTTCGGATACGCGCGGTCGGCGGGCGCCGGCGGGACGACTCGGGTGACGTCCTGGGCGTGCTGCAGCACGGCCACGGTCTTTTTGCCCTCCTTGATCGGAGAATTCACCGGCGTCCAAACCTTGTAGACGAACTCGCCCGGATTCCGCCAGTCAGGAATGTCATAGCGCTGCACCCCGAGCCAATGCCGGATCCCGCGACGAAGGACCAACTCCAGCGACGCTGAAGCGTTGGCCACGCCGTCGGCCTCCGGATCGCTCGGGTTGTCGGGGAAGACGTCGAACAGCTGCTTGCCGAGCAGGCCCTCCCGCGGGTGTCCCGACACGCGCTCGCAGGCCGGGTTCACCGCCCGGATGCGCAAATCCGCATCGGTCAACAGGTAGGGAGCCCACTTGGACTGAAACCACGCCGACTCCTCGATCGCCGAGACCCGGCTGGCTGACAACATGACTACCCCCGCAATGATTCACCGTCCTGACACCGCCACGTTGCCGCCGCGCAAGAAGCCATCGTCGCCCAGCGGGACTGCTGGCGGCGAGGGACCTTTGTCACCCGTTCCCCGCTATCTGGCACCGAAGCGACGGCGCACCGGTCGGCAGGGCCCAGAATTAAATCAATCGCTTGACTTAATCAACGGTGCGCGGTTGACTAACCGGGTGACCACCATCGGCCGGACCGTTCGCACGGAGCGGGCCAGCTCAACCCAGGAAGCGATCCTGGTCGCGGCCGAGCGGTTGTACGCCGAGCACGGCATGTTCGCGGTGTCGAATCGGCAGGTGAGCGAGGCCGCCGGTCAGGGCAATAACGCCGCGGTGGGCTACCACTTCGGCACCAAGGCCGACCTGGTCCGCGCGATCGAACAGAAGCACCGCGGTCCGGTCGAACAGCTGCGCGAGCGGATGGTGAGCGAGCTGGTCGAATCGGGTGGTTCGACCGAGATGAGGGACTGGGTGGCGTGCCTGGTGCGCCCGCTCACCGATCATCTCGAAGAGCTCGGCAACCCCACCTGGTACGCCCGTTTCGCGGCGCAGGCCATGACCGATCCCGCGTACTACAACATCATCGTCAAGGGTGCGCTCAGCTCGCCGTCCCTGGTTCAGGTCCTCGAGGGCATCAACGGCTGTCTGCCCGACCTGCCGGCCGAAGTGCACTTCGAACGAAACATCATGGCCCGCAACCTTTTGATGCACACTTGCGCCGATCGGGAACGGGCGCTTGCCGCGGGCGCCTCGCCGCCCCAGCGATCCTGGCGGGCCGCCGCATCCGGTCTCATCGACGCGATCGTGGGCCTGTGGCTGGCGCCCGTGACTCCGTACGAATGAAGGGTCTGCAGATGAAAGTGACTGTCGACCAAGACGTCTGCGCTTCGTCGGGAAACTGCGTGCTGAACGCCCCGGAGGTGTTCGACCAGCGCGACGACGACGGCGTGGTCGTCCTGCTCAACCCCAATCCATCGTCCGAACAGGCCGAGGGCGCCCGGCGAGCGGCCGCGGCATGCCCCGCGCTGGCCATTCACATCGAGGAATGACATGTCAGAGACGCTGACGAACACTTCTGCGGCCGAGGCGGCCCCCGAAATCCCCGATTATCCGATGCCGAGGCAGGCGGGCTGCCCCTTCGCCCCGCCGCCGGGCGTCATGGCGCTGGCCGAAGCGCGACCGCTGTCCCGAGTCCGGATCTGGGACGGCAGCACACCGTGGCTCGTCACCGGCTATGAGCAAGTGCGGGAACTGTTCTCGGATTCGCGGGTCAGCGTCGACGACCGGCTGCCCGGGTTCCCGCACTGGAATGCGGGCATGTTGTCCACCGTGCACAAGCGTCCGCGATCGGTCTTCACCGCCGACGGGGAAGAGCACACCCGATTTAGGCGCATGTTGTCGAAACCCTTCACGTTCAAGCGCGTTGAAGGATTGCGTCCGACCATCCAGCGGATCACCGACGAGCACATCGACGCGATGCTAGCCGGCTCCCGCCCCGCCGACCTGGTCACTGCGTTGGCGCTGCCCGTCCCATCCCTGGTGATCAGCCAGCTGCTCGGCGTTCCGTACGAGGACGCCGACATGTTCCAGCACCACGCCAACGTCGGGCTCGCGCGTTATGCGACGGGCGAAGACACCGTCAAGGGCGCCATGAGCCTGAACAAGTATCTCGCCCAGCTGGTCGAGGCCAAGATGGAGAACCCCGCAGAGGACGCGGTTTCCGATCTTGCCGAGCGGGTGAAGGCCGGCGAGCTCAGCGTGAAAGAGGCCGCCCAGCTGGGTACCGGTCTGCTGATCGCCGGGCACGAGACCACCTCGAACATGATCGGACTCGGGGTCCTCGCACTCCTGGTGAACCCGGACCAGTTGGCAGTCATCCGCGATGCCGAGGATCCCAAGGTCGTCGCCAGCGCGGTCGAGGAATTGTTGCGCTACCTGAGCATCATTCAAAACGGCCAGCGCCGCGTCGCACTCGAGGACATCCATATCGCCGGGGAGATGATCCGCGCCGGCGAAGGCATCATCATCGACTTGGCCCCGGCCAACTGGGATCCGCACGCCTTCGCCGAACCCGACCGGCTCTACCTGCACCGCTCGGGGGCCGACCGCAACGTCGCCTTCGGTTATGGCCGGCATCAGTGCGTGGGGCAACAGCTCGCCCGCGCCGAGCTGCAGATCGTCTATCGCACCCTGTTCCGCCGCGTACCCACGCTGCAACTCGCTGTCCCGGTCGAGGACGTGCCCCTCAAGGACGACCGGCTCGCCTACGGCGTCTACGAACTTCCGGTGACCTGGTAGCCCGCAGGTCGCTACTGTGACAATGCCGATCCGAATGGAGGGTCAATGATGACGACTCACACAAGCACCGTTTCGCTTTACCCACCCGAAGGCTTCGGCGCCCCGAAGGACCGGCGCGGTCACGCCTCGGGCGCGGATGTCGGTCTGCCGGCGGGAACCGTGGTGTTCTCCGCGGACAATCACATCTCGTTGGCGGACGACATTTTCTACCAACGCTTTCCGGACGACCTCAAGGACAAGGCGCCGCGAATCTGGTACGAGGATGGCGCCTACCAGGTCGGCCGCAAGGGACAGTCGTTCCTGCCCGGTGACTTCAGCGCGGTGCTGATGCAGTACGACGACCTGCCCGGGGCGGCGAGCACCAACATCGAGGCCCGCATCCAGGAGCTGCATGACGACGGAGTCGACAAGGAGTTGGCCTTCCCCAACGCGATCTTGGCGCTCTTCCACTACCCGGACAAGAATCTGCGTGAGCTCGCGTTCCGCATCTACAACGAGTACATCGCCGAATTGCAGGAACGCTCGAACGGCCACTTCTACGGCGCCGGGCTGATCAACTGGTGGGACCCCCAGGGCACCCGCAAGACCCTGGAAGAACTGAAGTCGCTGGGGCTCAAGACCTTCCTGATGCCGTTGAATCCCGGCAAGGGCGATGACGGTAACCCGATCGACTACTCCAGCACTTCCATGAGGCCGGTCTGGGACGAGATTGAGGCCGCCGGTCTTCCGATCACGCACCACATCGGGGAAACGCCGCCAAAAAGCCCGACCGAGTTCAACAGCGTCGTCGTCGGCATGATGATCAACATCGATGGCTTCCGGGAGACGTTCTCCAAGTACATCTTTGGCGGTATCCTCGATGACCACCCGGGCCTGCGGATCGGTTGGTTCGAGGGCGGCATCGCCTGGGTTCCGTGGGCCCTGCAGGACGCCGAGCATCTGGTGGCCTCATACCAGCACATGTTCAACCGCCCGTTGCAGCACGACGTGCGGTACTACTGGGACAACCACATGAGCGCGTCGTTCATGGTCGACCCGCTCGGACTGCAGCTGATCGACAAGATCGGTGTGGACAAGGTGATGTGGTCCAGCGACTACCCGCACAACGAAAGCACCTACGGCTATTCGGAGAAGTCACTGGCCGCCGTGGTCGATGCTGTCGGGCCCGCGGACGCGGCGAAAATCGTGAGCGGCAACGTCACCAAGTTCCTGGGCTTGTAGGGGCGGGGCCGATGACGACGTTCGCGCAAGCGGGTGCGCGCACCGGTAGCCTACTGATCCCCGAGACGCCCGACCTGGACCGCATGCGCCGCGAGACCGGGGCGCGGCTGCGCTCGGCGATGGCCGAACGCGGCGTCGACGCACTGATCCTGCTGGGCAACAGCGCGGTTGTCTATGCCACCGGAACGAGCTGGCCGCTCGGTGACGCGGGCTTGTCCTATGTGGAACGGCCGGTAGCCGTTGTGCTCGCCGGCGATGAATGGCCGCACCTGTTCCTGCCCTTCCGTGAGGGCGTCGCATCGGAGTCAGACCTGCCCGCCGACCATGTGCACGGCCCGTTGTATCTCGAATTCGACGAGGGCGTGCAGGATTTCGCGCGCGTGCTGGCTGACCTGATTCCGGCGCAGGCGGTGATCGCGGTCGATGAGTGCACCGGCGCCATGTCGCGCGCAGCGAAGGCGTTGTTCCGCGGCGGCGCCCCCGTCGATGCGGCGGCCATCGTCAGCGCCGCCAAAGCGGTGAAGACGCCCGACGAATTGTCCTGCATGCGCACCGCCATCCGGATCACCGACGAGGCGATGGTCGAGGTCCAGAAGCGGCTGGCCCCGGGTATCCGCCAGATCGACTTGTCCGCAAGCTTTTTGCGGCGCGCCTTCGAATTGGGTGCGACGGCGAGCATGCTGGAACCGATCTGGCAGGTGATGCCGCCGAGCAAGGCCGAAGGCGTATGGACCACACACGGCGACCTGGCGCTGCCCCTGCTGAGCACCGAGCGCGAACTGGCCGAAGGCGACGTGCTGTGGACCGACGTCAGCATTACCTACCACGGTTACTGCTCGGACTTCGGGCGCACGTGGATCGTCGGCCGGGACCCGTCGCCGCGCCAGCAGGCACAGTTCGACAAATGGTTCGAGATCATGTCCGCCGTCCTGGGTGTCGCCAAGGCCGGAGCCACGGCGGCGGATCTGGGCCGGGCCGCCATCGGCGCCAACGGCGGTAGCAAGCCGTGGCTCCCGCACTTCTACCTGGGCCACGGCATCGGCGTGAACGCGGCCGAAATGCCGATGATCGGAACGGATCTCGGGCAGGAATTCGACGAGAATTTCGTCCTGCAGCCGGGCATGGTGCTGGTCCTGGAGCCCGTGGTGTGGGAAGACGGCACCGGTGGCTATCGCAGCGAAGAGGTCCTGGTAATCACCGAGGAGGGCTGGATCCGATTGACCGACTACCCCTATGACCCGTATGGCAACTGAAGTCCTAGCCGACGATCGCGCGCTGCGCTCGGGCCGCCGCCAGCGTGTGCTGGATCAGATGGCGGCGCAGGACCTCGACGTCCTGGTCCTCGGCCGCCAAGCCAACGTCCGCTACGTCACCGGCGCGCCACAGTTGTGGGTCGCCGGGACCCGGCCGTTCGGCCCGGCGTGTGTGCTGGTGCGTGCGACGGGGTCGATCCATCTCCTCAGCACCTGGGACGAGGGCATCCCCGACGACATTCCGCACGAGAACCTGTACGGCATCTCGTGGAACCCGATGAACACCATGTCGGCGCTGCAGCGCATCGACGGCGCAGCCACCGCCCGGCGGGTCGGAACCGACGCGATATCACCGACTTTCGCGCAACTGCTGCCCACGGCGTTTCCCAACGCGGAGCTCGTGGACGGCGAACTCGCGATGCGGGCCGCCCGGCGCATCAAGACGGCCGAAGAGGTGGTTGCGTTGCGGGAGGCGATCTCGGTCGCCGAATCGGGTTTGGCCGCCGCCGTTTCCGAACTACGGCCCGGGGTGACGGAGCAGGCGCTGGCCGGTGTCCTGCTGGAAGCGGTCGCGGCCGGCGGGGTGAGCACTCCGTCGAACCAGGATGTCGCGTGGGTGACGTCGCCCGATCATCCGTGGCGGCGGGCAAACGGTGCCGGCCGGGTCAATGACGGCGATCTGGTGGCGTTTTCGGCCGGTGTGCTGGCCGGCGGATACATCGGCGAGGTGGGGCGCACGTGGCCGGTGGGCGCCGTCCGCGGCGCGGCCACCTTGTATCGACGCTGGGACGGTCTCTGGGGCAGGTTGCTGGCCGCATGCCGCCCGGGCGCCCCCGCGAGCGAATTGCTGGGCGCCTACCAGGCTGCCGGGGAGGCGCCACCGCCGATGCCGGTGGCCCGCGGGCTGGGCATGGGCTTTGACCCACCGGTGATCTCCACGCACCTGCCGGCGACCGCGGCAGGGGAACGGCTGGAGCCGGGCGTGGTGCTGGCCGTGACGGGCTACGTCTGGGAACAGGGAATCGGTGCGGTCTTCGGGCGCGAAGCCGTATTGATCACCGCCGAGGGCTCCGAGGTACTGACCAACAGTCCTGCTTGGCGCGAATAGCCATGGGCGGCAAGTCTAAACCTTCGGCGGAGGAGATCGTCAGGTACCACAAGGACGCTGAGACCCGCATCGCCACCATCACGTTCGACCGACCGGGCCAACTCAATGCGCCCACGATCGCCGCCAGGCTGCGCTACGCCGACCTGTTACACCGCGCCTCCGTCGACGACGAGGTCAAGGTGCTGGTTGTCCGCGGGGCCGGTGACGATCTCGGCTCGGGCGCGGATCTGGTCGAGGAAATGGCGGCACAGAATTCCGCGGATCAGAAGGACCGGCTGGCCGAGTATCGGATCGGCGACGACGAAATCAGCTTTCCGCCTGAGGGTTCGCTTCGGCGGGGCGCCACCCTGGGCCAGTGGTACGCGAACCCGAACTCGGGGATAAGGGGCCTGCAGGACTTCAAGAAGATCAGCATCCTGGAGGCCAAGGGCTACTGCTACGGCTGGCATTTCTACCAAGCGGCCGACGCGGACCTGGTGATCTCCAGCGACGACGCGCTCTTCGGGCATCCGTCCTTCCGGTATTACGGCTGGGGACCGCGAATGTGGTGGTGGGCGCAGACGATGGGAATCCGGAAATTCCAGGAAATGGTTTTCACCGGAAGGGCTTTCACCGCCGCGGAGATGTACGACTGCAACTTCCTCAACAGCGTGGTTCCCAGGGAAGAGCTGGAAGGCGAGGTGCACAGGTACGCGCTGGCGTGCGCGCGCAATCGCCCCACCGACACGGTGTTCATGCAGAAGGTGTTCTTCGAGATCATGAAGCAGTTTCAGGGCGAGTACATGGGCAGCATGCTCAGCGGATTCTTCGAGTCGATGGGGGGTGCGGTCCGACCCGACGGTGACGACTTCATGCTCGGCGAGGCCATCGATCGGGGTTTGGGCGCGGCGGTGAAAGACAACGACGACAAGTTCCCCCAGGAATGGCGCCTCAGCAAAAAAGGACGCAAGAGCGGGCGCGCCAAGGAGCCGAATCGAAAGCGGAAGCGGTAGTGGCGGAGTCCACCATCGAACCACCGCTGGCCGGCTATACCGTGGTCGAGCTATCCACCGGAATCGCGGGCGCCTACTGCACCAAGTTGCTGGCAGACGGTGGAGCGGACGTCGTCAAAGTCGAGCCGCCCGGAGGTCATCCACTGCGTTCCTGGTCCGCCTCTGGTGCCGTCATACCGCCCGGCGGCGACGGGGCGTTGTTCAGCTTTCTGGCCGGGTCGAAGCGCAGCATCGTTGCGGATTCACGGCTCGACGTCGACGTCGAGCTGGTCGACCGGTTGCTGGCGGCCGCGGATGCGGTGGTGTGGTCCGCCGGCTCAGAAGTCGCGCAGCGCCCCGAGTTCGCACCCGCGGCCATGCACCGCCGTCATCCGCACCTCACCGTCATGTCGATCACGCCGTTCGGACTGGAGGGGCCCTGGCGCGATAGGGCCGCCACCGAATTCACGTTGCAGGCTTGGTCTGGCGGGATCGTCGGCCTCGGTCGTGGCGAGGCGGACCGCGCCCCGGTGTTTGTGGGAGGGCAAGTCGGCGAGTACCTGGCCGGGGCCTTCGCGAGCGCGGCCATGCTGGCATCACGCCATGGCAGCAGCGGTGATGGCCCGGGCGAAATTATCGACCTGTCGATGCTGGAAACGCAGATCCTTTCCCTCACTTACTATCCCGTCACCTATTTCGAGATGCTCGGGCGGCCGTGGCGGGACGCGCGCCGTGTCACCGTACCGGGTGTGGCGTGCGCCAAGGACGGACTGGTGGACGTAGGCTGCGGAACCGCGCAGCAGTGGTTCGACTTGTGCGCGATGGTCGGTCACCCCGAATGGATCGACGAGGACTCAGCGCTGACGATCACCGAGCAGGCCACCCTCAACGCCGACGAAATCTATGCCTGGTTCGAGAGCAACACCGTCGACGAGATACGGGAACTCGCAACCGCCTTCCGGATCCCCAACGCCCCGGTTGCCAACGGTGCCAACATCGCATCCCTCGACCAGTTCCGCGAGCGCGGATCGTTCGTTGAGAACCCGGGCGGCCGGTTCCAGCAGCCGAGCCATCCCTACCGGATGACGCCCGCGCTGCTTCGCCGGCCGCAACCGGCGCCGCGGCTCGGCGAACACACGGCGCAGTACCGGACCGCTGACCTGACACCCCGCCCCCTGCCCTCTGGGGATGGGAGCCAACTGCCCCTGAGTGGGATTCGTGTGCTGGACATGACGACGTTCTGGGCCGGCCCCTGTTGCACCCACCTTCTGGCGATGCTGGGGGCGGAAGTCATCCATGTGGAATCAACACGCCGTCCGGACGGGACCCGGCTGATCGCGGGCGTGCCCGTCACCGAGAACCAGTGGTGGGAGAAGTCGCCGATATTCGCGGCGCTGAACACCAACAAGAAGGGCCTCACGCTGGACCTGCAAAGCCCGCGCGGCCGGGATCTCCTGCGCCGGCTCATCGCGACCTGCGACGTGGTCGTGGAAAATTTCACGCCACGGGTGCTCGACCAGATGGGCCTGGATTTCACCGCGGTCCAGTCGATCAAGCCCGACGTCGTCATGGTGCGGATGCCAGGCTTCGGGCTTGAGGGCCCATGGCGCGACAACCCGGCATTCGCGTATGTCATCGAGGCCGCATCCGGATTGACGTGGCTGACCGGATACGCCGACCGCACACCGTATGACCCGTACTCGATCGGTGACCCGAACGCGGGCGTGCATGCGGTGAATGCGGTGTTGCTGGCGCTGGAACACCGGCGCCGCAGCGGCAAAGGTGTGTTCGTCGAGGCGGCAATGGTGGATGCCGCGCTCAGTATCGCCGCCGAGCAGGTCATCGAATACTCTGCGTACGGGGCGTTGCTGGAACGCGCGGGCAACCGGGGACCGACGGCGGTACCGCAAAACCTCTACCGCAGCAACGACATCGACGAGTTCGGCCGGCTCGACAGCTGGGTCGCGATCGCGGTGAGCACCGACCAGCAGTGGAAGGGCTTGTGCGCCGCGATCGGGTCGCCCTCGTGGGCAAGGGATCCCAAGCTGGCCACCGCGCGGGGCCGGAAAGAGCATGAGGACGCTATCGACGAACGGTTGGCCGCGTGGTGTGCGGGACGCGGTCGCGACGAGATCGTCGCCACTCTTTGGGGCGCCGGGGTCCCGGTCGCCAAGGTCATGCAACCGCACCGCCAAACGGAACTGGAGCAGCTGACGTTTCGCGGCTTCTTCGAGGAAGTCGACCACCCGGTGAACGGCCCGGCTAGGCTCAGCACCGTGCCGATGAGGCTGTCCGCAGGGCCGTCGAAGTTCCACACCCAGCACGCGCCGCTGCTGGGGCAGCACAACCATGAATTGCTGGCCGAGCTGGGGTTGAGCGGCTCGGAAATCGCCGCCCTGGAAGCCGACGGCGTTATCGGCTGCACACCGGCGATGTGACCGACGATGGCAATCGATCCCTCGGACATCATGCTCACCGGCCGGGTGGCGGTGGTCACCGGCGGGGGAGCGGGCATCGGTCGTGGTGTCGCGGCCGGTCTCACCGCGTTCGGTGCGACAGTGGCGATCTGGGAGCGTGACCCGCAAACCTGTTCTCAGGCTGCGGAATCCATTGGCGCACTGGGCATCGTGACCGATGTCCGGGACAGCGGCCAGGTGGACGACGCGCTGCAGCGCACGAATGCCGAACTCGGCACGCCGACGATCCTGGTCAACAACGCCGGAGGGGTGTTTTCGTCGCCCCTGTTGGAAACCAGTGAGAACGGTTGGGATGCCCTTTACCGGGCCAACCTGCGTCACGTGCTGCTGTGCACCCAGCGCATCGCGAGGCAGCTGGTCGCAGCCGGCATCGGGGGCAGCGTCATCTCGGTGACATCGATCGAGGGGGTGCGCGCCGCGCCGGGCTACGCCGCGTACGCGGCGGCCAAGGCGGGCGTCATCAACTACACCCAGACCGCCGCGCTGGAACTCGCGCCGCACGGTATCCGGGTCAACGCGATCGCACCCGATATCACGCTCACCGAGGGGCTGGCACAGCTCGGCGGCGAGACGGCGCTGACCCGAGTCGGAGACGTGGTTCCGCTGGGGCGCCCGGGTCACGTCGACGAAATCGCCGGCGTCGCGGTCTTTCTCGCATCCAACATGTCGGCGTACCTGACCGGGCAGACTTTGCACGTCGACGGGGGCACCCACGCGGCGAGCGGTTGGTATCACGACCCGAAAACAGGCGAGTACCGCCTCGGCCCGTCCGCCTAGTGGCTCCACCCCTCGGCGGCCTGGTCTGAGAAGGTGCGGTCGATGCGTTCGAACCTGCGACGGATCGACGCGCGGGCGGCCTCGTGCGGCAGCACGTACAGGCGATTGGCCAGGATCGCGTCCGCCGTCAACCGGGCGACATCTGCCACGCGTACGCCCTCGTCCTGCGTCGGTAGCGTTCCGTCCGCCGCCTTCGGCGAAGACGACAGCCCGTAGTCCGCACCGCGGATCCGTTCCGAGTTGGAGACCAGCTTGGTCTCAACCACCATCGGGCACAGCACCGAAACGCCGATGCCGTTGTCTTTCACCTCGCGGGCGAGCGTCTCGGCCAGGCCGACCACACCGTATTTGGCGACACCGTAGGTACCGAGGCCGGCGTTGGGAACGAGGCCGGCGAAGGACGCCGTGAACGCGAAGTGTCCGCCCGTGCCCTGTTCGAGCAGCCTCGGCAGGAACGCCTCGACGGCGTGGATGTTGCCCCACAGGTCGATATCGATGACCCAGCGCCAGTCCTCGTGCGTCATCTGTGCGATCGGGCCGGCGACCACTATGCCGGCGTTGCTGAAGACGACGTCGACGCGGCCAAGCAGGCGGAAAGACTCCTTCGCGAGGTGAACCATTTCGTGGAGATGCCGTACGTCGCACACCACGCCATGCGCGTCGAATCCCCCTGCGCGCAGATGGTTTACCGCCTGCTCCAGGCCCGGCTGATCGACGTCGGAGAGCACCACGCGGGCGCCCCGGCGGGCGAATTCGGTGGCCGTGGCCAAGCCGATGCCACTCGCACCGCCCGTGACGACCGCTCCACGACCTTCAAATCCGGCAATTCCGTTCACAGACCGGATGCTACTTAAGGCAGCTACCCGCATCGATGGGCAGGGTCACGCCGGTGATGTAGCGGGATTCGTCGGAGGCGAAGAACAGCACCGCATTGCTGACGTCGATCGGCTCCACCCACGGAATCGGCATGGTGTGGAACAGCTGGCAGATCGGCGCCATGTCGTCGGGACCGGGGTTTTCCAGGTCCGGTCGGAACATCTTGAAAGTGCCCTCGTTGTGCAGCATCGGCGTCTTGACATGGGTCGGGTGAACCGAGTTGACCCGAATCATGTGCTGCCCCAACTCAACCCCGAAGGCGCGCATCAACCCGACGACACCGTGTTTGGCGGCGACATAGTGACCGGTGTGAGGGTAGGCCTTCAGGCCGCCGACCGAGCTGGTCAGGATGATGGAACCGCCGCGGCCGCCCGACAGGAGGTGCGGCACACCGGCTTTCACGGTTTTCCATACGCCCGCCAGGTTGATGTCGATCATCTCGGTCCAGTCTTGTTCGCTGGTTTTGTCCAGAGTGTCGCCGCCGTTGCCGATCCCGGCATTCGCCACGATGATGTCGAGCCGGCCGAGTTGCTCGACGCCGCCGTCCAGGGCGGCTTTCAGCGCCTCGTAGTCGCGCACGTCGACCTCGGCGGTGACGATCCTGCGGTTGTGCCCCTTGACCAGGTCGGCCGTCTCCGCGAGATCCTCGGGCGTGGAGGCCGGGATCGCGGTGTCGGTCACGCCCTCGCGGATGGGCTTGCAGATGTCGATGGCGATGATGTCGGCACCCTCTTGGGCCAACCGCACCGCATGGCTGCGGCCCTGACCGCGCGCCGCCCCGGTGACGAAAGCGACTTTGCCCTCAACACGTCCGGTCATGGCTACCTCAACTCCTGACTAGTGATCGCCTGCCTCAGCGCGAAACGTCCGTTACCGCGTCACCGGCCTGCGCACGTCGCCGCCTCTGCACTCTGACACCACCCACTCTTGAGTGTCAACGGCGAATCCATTTTCGCTATTTGTCATTCTAAATATTAGAGAATCTGATTCTCATCAGCAAATGACGTGCGGTATTTGATCAGGTCAGGGATGGCGCCGGCCGCGGGGTTCGCGCTAGCCGACGAAGCCGCGTGAGCAGAAATCCCATACCTCTTCGCTGGTAATGGGATGGACGGTCGCGTCATCCGAGCCGCCGCTGGATTGTGCGATGAACATCACGGTCTGCATGGTCATCGCGGCCATCCGCTTCGCATTGACGCCCGTGCGCAATTCACCGGCGTCATAGGCCGCTTCCATCAATTCGGTGAGCAAAGCCAAAAGGGGGGCGTGCGCAACCTTGACCTCGGCGGGATGCGTGACCAGCAACCGCGGCGCGAAGTCGGTGAACAGCGGCCGCTTGGCAGTCGGATCCGGGCGGGAGGCCTCGTACAGGAGTTGCACGGCGACCTTCAGCCGCTCCAGCGGATCGGTCTGGCTTTCGGTTGCGGCGCGAATCTGGTCGGCGGACCGGCTCAAGGCGTCTTCGAACAACGCCAACAACAACTCGTGCTTGCCGTCGAACTGCAGGTAGAAGCTGCGTAGCGACTGGCGGGAGCGGTCGACGACCTCCTGCACGGTAAAGTCCGTGGAGCCCTTCTCGATGATGATGGCCTGCGCCGCGTCGAGGAAGCGCTGAACACGTTGCGCCGCTCGCAATTTCGCCGTCTTGATCGACCTCTCGACGGCGCGCTGCTTCCAGGCGGGCTCTTCGCTTGGGCTGGTCACGGCCGGCTCAGCCGATTGCCGCGAGGGGAGAACATGATTGGACTGTACCGGAGAACGCCGTGACATCGCTGCGCTCGACCCCCTCACGGATCATGTGTCGGAGATTGTAACTTTCTCGTCACGAGAATAGTATTCTCTTAGACGTGTGTATGGAAGCGTAAGTATAAGAGCGACCCGCGCGGTCGGCGGAAATCGTCATCTACCGACACCCGGCAGTGCTCACGACCGTTCCGGGGAGTCGCGTGCAGCTCACCTTTGACGCCGAGGTCGAGGCGTTTCGTTCCGAATTCATCGCCTTCCTCGACGCGCACCTCCCCACCGAGGCCGAGGCATTCGAGCGGCCCCGCTCCAGCTCGCACGTGCCGGACTGGGCGCGACGCTGGCAACGGCTGCTGTTCGACAACGGCTGGCTGCTGCCCGGCAATCCGCCCGAGTTCGGCGGACGCAACGCCACGCTGTTGCAGCAATACGTCTACTTGGAGGAATTGGGGCGGCGGCGCATCTATCAAAGTTTCAATCCGCAAGGCGTCGGCATCATCGCGGCCTCGCTGCTGACCTTCGGCACACCCGAACACAAGCGGAAATGGGCGGTACCGATTTTGCGAGCCGAGATCACCGCGGCACTGGGGATGAGTGAACCCGGGGCGGGCTCCGACCTCGCGTCCCTGAAAACGCGTGCGGTGCTCGACGGCGATCACTTCGTCGTCAATGGGCAAAAGGTGTGGACTTCAGGCGCCCACGATGCCGACGTGCTGCTTACCTTCGTGCGCACCGATCCAAAGGCGCCGAAACACAAGGGCATTAGCGTGTTACTGATCCCGACCGATACACCGGGTGTGGTGCGCCGCCCGTTCGCCTCGATGTGTGACAGCGACGAGGTCGACTTCAACGAGGTGTTTTTCACCGACGCGCGGGTGCCTGCCGAGAATCTGGTGGGCGAGCTCAACGGGGGCTGGCGGGTGGCCACCGGCTCGCTGGGGCACGAACGCGTCATGCTCTGGATGGGATACGTCGACCTATTGCACGAATTGAGCATCGATTTCCGCCCCTCGAGCGCGCTGGAGCGAGATCGCTACGCCACCCTGGTGATGGACGCCCACGCGCTGCGGCTCCTGGGATCCGCGGCGTTGTCGCGGGCAGCTCGCGGTGAAGAGGACGTACCGGCCCAATCGGTGCTCAAGCTGTTGGGATCCGAAGCCCTGCAACGGGCGTCCGAGGACGCGCTGGACGCCGCGCGAACGGACGGGCTGGTGTACCGCGCGGTGACCGCCCCGTTCGCCCCGCTGAACCTCGACAGCCATTACCGCAGCTGGTTCGACCGCTACGCGCGCAGTTTCGCCGCGACGATTGCGGGCGGTACGTCGGAAATTCAGCGGAACATCATTGCCGAGCGCGTGCTGGGGCTGCCCCGCAACTAGCGTGCGTCCAGCCAGGCGTAGTACCCGATCACGACGAGCCCGGCCGCGATCGACAAGCCCCCTAACGCCATGCCGGCCAGGGCGATTCGGAGATTGTTCGCTTCGCCTCGCTGCACGCGTCTGCGCGCGATGTCACCCGTGATCACCGCCGCGACGCCGAAAGGCACCCCGATCAGCATCCAGCATGTCAGGAGCGCGACCAGGCCCACGAGCAGCGAAGCCACGCCCATCTCGTTCCGTGGTTGCTCGGGTTGACTCATCGCATCCGATCGTTTTGGTGGCCAGACGGAGTCTACGCGCAATTAGCCGGTCCTCCGGCGGCTCATGCGAACGCGGCGCGGGCGGGCTAGAGCTCGGCAATCCGCGGCGCAAACCGCTTATCCACCAGAGCTTTCCCGGCTTCCCGGGTAAGTTCCCGCGCGTTGCCCAGCAGCCCATCCAGGATCAGCGACCGTTTGACGTGGTGATGCAGCGGATGCTCGGCTGTGAAGCCGATCCCGCCGAGCACCTGCTGGCAGTGGCGGGCGGCGGTGAGCGCGGCCTGGCCGGCGGCGGCCTTCGCCAGCAGGGCGGCCAGGCCGTCGTGATCGTGTGCTTGCGCCGCGACGTGCAGCGCC
>NZ_LZKH01000207.1:0-38959 GCF_001672745.1 Mycobacterium sp. E1386 | reverse complement strand
CATGGCACGCTTTGGAAGACCAAGCGACGCAAGTTCTTTCGAGTACGGATGGTCGCCCAGCCGGATGCTCACCCCGCCGAATCGGGTGCGTACGCCGTCCAGGGTGTGTTCGAAGGCGGTTTCGCGGGTGATGCCGTCGCGGTGCGAGTACGTGCGTTGCGCTTGCTGGCGCGGGGTGAGCATCCGGCTGGGCGACCATCCGTACTCGAAAGAACTTGCGTCGCTTGGTCTTCCAAAGCGTGCCATGGTGTCCAGCTCTGTCGACCACGTACAAATGTCCTTCGGTGATGCCCAGGAGATCTCATGACCATGACGAAACCCGACGTCGACCTCACCGACGGGACTTTCTACGCCGGTGACTCTCGACCCATCTACAAGTGGATGCGCGAGAACGAGCCTGTCTTTCGCGACCGCAACGGATTAGCCGCCGCCTCGACCTACCAGGCAGTGATCGAGGCCGAGCGCAACCCGGAGCTGTTCTCGAATGCCGGCGGCATCCGACCCGACCAACCGGGGGTCGAGATGATGATCGAGATGGACGATCCGCAACATCTGTTGCGCCGCAAGCTCGTCAACTCCGGCTTCACCCGCAAACGCGTGAAAGACCTTGAATCCAAGATCGTTTCGCTGTGTGACACGCTGATCGACGCGGTGTGTGAACGCGGCGAGTGCGACTTCGTCTGGGACCTGGCCGCGCCCCTGCCGATGGCGGTCATCGGCGACATGCTCGGCGTGCGCCCCGAGGAACGCAAGATGTTCCTCAAGTGGTCCGACGACTTGGTCGGCGCGTTGAGCAGCACCGCGGCCGAAGCGGACGTCCAGGTCACCATGGACGCTTTCGCGGCCTACAGCCAGTACATGATGGGCATGATCGAGGCCCGCAAGTCCGAGCCGACCGACGACCTGGTCAGCGTCCTCGTGCACGCGGAGGTCGAGGGCTCACGGCTCGAGGACCACCAGATCGTCACCGAGGTCCTCCTGCTGTTGATCGGCGGCGACGAGACGACGCGCCACACGCTGTCCGGCGGGACGCGCCAGCTGCTGCTGCATCCCGAGCAGCACCGGCGCCTGGCGGCCGACCTGAGCCTGCTGCCCAACGCGATCGAAGAGATGCTGCGCTGGACCGCACCGGTGAAGAACATGGCGCGCACGATCACCGCCGACACCGAATTCCACGGCACCCAGCTGCGCCAGGGCGAGAAGATGATCCTGCTGTTCGAGTCGGCGAACTTCGACGAGAAGGTGTTCGACGACCCGGAGACGTTCAACATCGAGCGCTACCCGAACAACCACCTCGCCTTCGGCTTCGGGACGCACTTCTGTCTTGGCAACCAGCTCGCCCGGCTGGAGCTGTCGATCATGCAGACCCGGCTGCTGCAGCGGCTGCCGGACATGCGACTGGCTTCGGACGCCGACCTGCCCCTGCGGCCGGCCAACTTCGTCTCCGGTCTCGAGAAAATGCCGGTGGCGTTCACGCCGAGCGCACCGTTGAACTAGGCGCCGTCTTCGCCGAACGTGCTCTGGTGGCGGGATTTAGGCGATTTTCCCGCCCTGAGAGCACGTTCGGCGGGCCCAGGCGGCGGCCACTCGTGCGAGGATGCCGCCCCGCGTGTCGTCGGCCGTGACCCGGATGACGATCCAGTCGAGATCGGACAGTGCCTCGTAACGCGCGATGTCCCGATTGAATTGTCTGCGATCGGTGCGATGGTGATCGCCCTCGTACTCGACGGCCAGTTTGATGTCCTCCCAACCCATGTCAAGCACCGCGACGAGCTCGCCGTATTCGCCGTAGACAGGAATTTGAGTCCGCGGCCGCGGGTAACCGGCGTTGATGAGCAGCAGCCGCAACCAGGTCTCGCGGGGTGATTCGGCTCCGGCGTCCACCAGCTCGAGTGCTTGCCTGGCGCGCCTGACATTGCGGTGCCCTTTGTAGCGTTCGGCGAGTAGTTCGACCTCGGCGGTGTCGAGCCTCGTGGCTCTTGCCAGCGCATCGATAGCGGCGACGGCTCTGCCGATGGGATTGCGACAAGCCAGGTCGAAGGCAGTTCGCGACGGCGTCGTTGCCGACATCCCTTCGATCAGCTGTATCTCGTCGGGGGCGACTCGATCCAGCCAGGTGTGAATTCCCGGCGGCGGCCGCCGGTGTTGATGCAGCAACTCCGCCGGCGCCCTGTCGTCGACCCACCTGGCGCCGTGCAGTGCCGAAGCAGAGTGGCCGGCGACGAGTGCGCGGCGACGTGACCACAGCCAGGCGGCTCGAGCACGCATCGTGGCGGTGACGTCAGATCCGGATCGAACGTAGACGTCGGGATAGATCGCGACGAACCGGGTGCGTAACTCGTGGCGCGTTACGTCGCCGGATGCCCGTGCTTCGCTGCCGAGGAATGGTGCAGTCACGCGGGAAGTGTGCGGTCGAACACCGACAGTTTCGCCGAACGTGCTCTGGTGGCGGGATTTAGCCGATCTTCCCGCCCTGAGAGCACGTTCGGCGGGAAAAGGGTGCCCGAGGGGTCTGCGCCAGAGGGGTCTACTTGTTCTGGAAGTTGGGCTTGCGCTTCTCGGCGAACGCCCGGGGGCCTTCCTTGGCGTCGTCGGACAGGAACACCTTGATGCCGATCTGGGTGTCGATCTTGAAGGCCTCGTTCTCGTGCATTCCCTCGGTCTCGCGGATCGCCCGCAGGATCGCCTGCACGGCCAGCGGGCCGTTGTTCTCGATGATCTCGGCGATCTCGAGCGCCTTGGTCAACGCCTGGCCGTCCGGCACCACATGCCCGATCAGGCCCATCTCCTTGGCCTCGGTGGCGGTGATGTGCCGGCCGGTCAGCAGCAGATCGCACGCGACCGTATAGGGGATTTGCCGCACCAGCCGCACGGCCGACCCGCCCATCGGGTAGAGGCTCCACTTGGCCTCCGAGATGCCGAACTTGGCGCTCTCGCCCGCGATGCGGATGTCGGTGCCCTGCAGGATCTCGGTGCCCCCGGCGATCGCGGGCCCTTCGACGGCCGCGATCAGCGGTTTGGTCAGCCTGCGCCCCTTCAGCAGGGCGTCGATTCGCGACGGGTCGTAGCTGCCGTCCTTGAACGACTCACCCGGTGGCTTCTTGGTTGCCGCCTTGAGGTCCATGCCGGCGCAAAAGTAGCCACCGGCCCCGGTCAGGATGCAGCAGCGGATGTCCGGATCGTTGTCGACGCGGTCCCAGGCCTGCACCATGATTTCCATCATTTCGGTGCTCAGGGCGTTGCGAGCGTGCGGCCGGTTCAACGTGACGATCAGGGTGTGACCGCGCTGCTCGACGAGGGCGTCGGGTCCCGGTTGTTCGTTTGCTGGAGCCTCACCATTCTGCACAGCCACGGCTACCGCCTTTCCGTCCACGTAGGGGGTGAGCTTGTCAAGAAATGTAACACGTTCTAATTTGGTGGCCGTGGCCCTGAATATTGCCGATCTCGCAGAGCACGCCATCGACGCTGTGCCGGATCGTGTCGCCCTGATCTGCGGCGACGAGAAGCTGACCTACGCCCAGTTGGAGGAGAAGGCCAACCGCCTCGCCCATTACCTGATCGACCAGGGGGTGAAAAAGGACGACAAGGTCGGGCTGTACTGCCGCAACCGCATCGAGATCGTCATCGCGATGCTCGGCATCGTCAAGGCCGGCGCCATCATCGTCAATGTCAACTACCGCTACGTCGAGGGCGAGCTGCGCTACCTGTTCGACAACTCCGACATGGTCGCCCTGGTCCACGAGCGGCAGTACTCCGACCGGGTCGCCAACGTGCTGCCGGACACCCCGAACGTCAAGACGATCCTTGTCGTCGAGGACGGCAGCGACAACGACTACCAGCGCTACGGCGGCGTCGAGTTCTACACGGCGATCGCGCAGGGCTCGCCGGAACGCGACTTCGGTGAGCGCAGCGCCGACGACATCTACCTGCTGTATACGGGTGGCACGACGGGCTTTCCCAAAGGCGTGATGTGGCGCCACGAGGACGTCTACCGGGTGCTGCTCGGTGGAACAGACTTCGCCACCGGCGAATTCGTCGAGGGCGAATACGACCTGGCCAAGGGAGCGGCCGCGAACCCGCCGATGATCAACTACCCGGTTCCGCCGATGATCCACGGCGCGACCCAGTCGGCCACCTGGCGGTCGATCTTCTCGGGCCAAACCACCGTGCTGGCACCGGAATTCAACGCCGAAGAGGTCTGGCGCACAATTCACGAGCATAAGGTGAACATGCTGTTCTTCACCGGCGACGCGATGGCCCGGCCGTTGCTCGATGCGCTCGACAAGAAGAACGACTACGACCTGTCGTCGCTGTTCATGTTGGGCAGCACCGCGGCGTTGTTCTCGCCGAGCATCAAGGAGCGCCTGCTCGAGCTGTTGCCCAACCGGATCATCACCGACTCCATCGGCTCCTCGGAGACCGGATTCGGCGGCACCAGCATTGTCGCCAAGGGTGCGCCGCACAGCAGCGGCCCGCGCGTGACCATCGACCATCGCACCGTGGTGCTCGACGAGGACGGCAACGAGGTGAAGCCGGGCTCGGGCGTGCGCGGCTTCATCGCCAAGAAGGGCAACATCCCCGTCGGCTACTACAAGGACGAGAAGAAGACGGCCGAGACGTTCAAAACCATCAACGGGGTCCGCTACGCGATCCCCGGGGACTGGGCCCTGGTCGAGGAGGACGGCACCGTCACGATGCTGGGCCGCGGCTCGGTGTCGATCAACAGCGGCGGCGAGAAGATCTACCCCGAGGAGGTCGAGGCGGCGCTCAAGGGCCACCCCGACGTGTTCGACGCGCTGGTGGTCGGAGTTCCCGATCCCCGCTACGGCCAGCACGTGGCCGCGGTCGTGCAGCCCCGCCCGGGTGCCCGGCCGTCGCTGGCGGAGCTGGACCGCTTCGTGCGCTCCGAGATCGCCGGATACAAAGTGCCCCGCAGCCTTTGGCTGGTCGACGAGGTGAAGCGGTCACCGGCCGGTAAGCCCGACTACCGCTGGGCCAAGGAGCAGACGGAGGCGCGTCCCGCCGACGACGTGCACGCCGCCCACGCGACCGCTTGAGCGACTTCGTCAAGCAACACCCGGCCGCGCCGAGCGGCTACTTCGCGTGGGAGGCCGCCGGATTGCGGTGGCTGGCCGGAGTCGACGGGGGCGTGCCGTGCGCGCACGTCGTCTCCGTCGACGCGACGAGCCTGACCCTGCGGCGGCTTGACTCGGTGCCACCGAGCCCCGAGGCGGCGCTCGCGTTCGGCGGCCGGCTCGCCGTCACGCACGACGCGGGTGCCCCCGCGTTCGGCGCCGGGCCCGACGGATGGGACGGACCCGGGTTCTTCGGGCCGCTGTCTCAGCCGCTGCCGATGTCGCTGCGGCGGCACCGCCGCTGGGGTGACTTCTACGCCGAGGAGCGGCTGATCCCGATGGCGGAACTGGCCGCACCGCGGCTCGATGCTTCCACCCGCGGCGCCGTCGATTCCGTCGTAGCGCGTTGCCGCTCCGGCGATTTCGACGACGACGACCGGCCCGCGCGGTTGCACGGCGATCTGTGGAGCGGCAACGTGATGTGGACGCCCGACGGTGTGGTGCTGATCGACCCGGCGGCGCACGCCGGCCACCGCGAGAGCGACCTGGCGATGCTCGCGCTGTTCGGCTGTCCGCACTACGACGCCATCGTCGAAGGCTACGAGCGGGCGAGGCCCTTGCGGGCCGGCTGGCGCAACCGCATCGGGCTCCACCAGCTGTTCCCCCTCCTGGCGCACGTCGTGCTGTTCGGTGGCGGGCACGCCCAGCGGACGCACGCCTGCGCCCGCGCCGCGCTCGCTCTCTGACACCGCGTCTACTCTTGATCGCGATGACGGTCGATGTGTGGATGCAGCACCCGACTGCGCGGTTCCTGCGCAGCGACATGCTGGCATCCTTGCGGCGCTGGACCGGTGACTCCATACCGGATGCCGACGTCCCGATCGAGGCGAGCATCGCGAGCATGGACGCGGCCGATGTCCGCTTCGGCCTGCTCAGCGCGTGGCGCGGCCCCGGCGGCCAGGATTTGGTTTCCAACGACGAGGTCGCCGAGTGGATTCGCCTGCATCCGAACCGGTTTGGCGGGCTGGCCACCGTCGACCTCGATCGCCCGATGGAAGCGGTCCGTGAACTGAGGCGCCGTGTTCGAGAGGGATTCCTGGGCCTGCGGGTGGTGCCGTGGCTGTGGAACGCACCGCCCACCGACCGCCGCTACTACCCGCTGTTCGCCGAATGCGTGGAGCTGGGGGTGCCGTTCTGCACCCAGGTGGGCCATACCGGTCCGCTGCGACCATCGGAGACCGGCCGCCCGATTCCCTACATCGACCAGGTCGCGCTCGACTTCCCCGAACTGGTGATCGTGTGCGGCCACGTCGGTTATCCGTGGACCGAGGAGATGGTCGCCGTCGCACGCAAGCATCCGAATGTCTATATCGACACGTCGGCCTACACGATCAAGCGACTTCCGGATGAGCTCGTCCGGTTCATGAAAACCGGTACCGGACAACGCAAGGTCTTGTTCGGCACCAACTATCCGATGATGACCCACACGCACGCCCTGGCGGGACTGGATGACCTCGGCCTGGCCGAGGAGGGCCGCCGAGACTTCCTGCACGGCAACGCCGAGCGCGTTTTCAAACTGGAGGCGATCACGTGAACGGTGCCCAGGCCCTGATCAACACCCTGGTCGACGGCGGCGTCGACGTGTGCTTCGCCAACCCGGGCACCTCGGAGATGCACTTCGTGGCCGCGCTGGACACCGTCCCGCGCATGCGCGGCGTGCTGGCGCTGTTCGAGGGAGTCGCAACCGGCGCGGCCGACGGCTATGCCCGCATCGCCGGCCGGCCGGCCGCAGTGCTGCTGCACCTGGGTCCCGGCCTGGGCAACGGCCTGGCGAACCTGCACAACGCCCGGCGGGCTCAGGTGCCGATGGTGGTGGTCGTCGGCGACCACGCCACGTATCACAAAAAATACGACGCCCCACTGGAATCCGACATCGACGCGCTCGCCGGCACGGTTTCGGGGTGGGTGCGTCGCACCGAACACACCGCGGACGTCGCGTCCGAGGCCGCCGAGGCGATCGCCGCCAGCCGCGCGGGCTCGCAGATTTCGACGCTGATCCTGCCCGCCGACGTGTCATGGTCGGACGGCGCGCAACCCTGCGGCACCGTGCCCGCGGAACCCGCGGGTGCCGAGCGGCGGTTGGCGTTCGAGGTGATCGAGGTGCTGCGCTCGGGAGAGCCGACGGTCGTCATGATCGGCGGTGACGCCACCCGCGGACCGGGCCTTGCGGCCGCCGCGCGGATCGCGCAGGCGACCGGCGCGCGGGTGTTGTGCGAGACGTTTCCGACTCGGCTGGAGCGCGGCGCGGGGGTCCCCGCCGTCGAGCGGCTGGCCTATTTCGCCGAGGCCGCAACCGCCCAACTCGGGGATGCCAAGCATCTGGTGCTGGCCGGCGCCAAGTCGCCGGTGTCGTTCTTCGCCTATCCGAACATGCCCAGTGACCTCGTCCCGGCCGGTTGCGAGGTGCATCTGCTCGCCGGGCACAGTGGCGCCGCCGAGGCGCTCGCCGCGGTGGCCGACGAGGTCGCGCCCGGCACGGCTGCCCCGGTGGCGGCGGCGGCGCGGCCGCAGCTGCCGACGGGCGCCCTGACGTCCGCGTCGGCGGCCGACGTGATCGGCGCGCTGCTGCCGGAACGGGCGATCGTCGTCGACGAGTCGAACACCTCCGGCGTGCTGCTGGCCCAGGCCACCGCGGGGGCGCCGGCCCATGACTGGCTGACGCTGACCGGCGGGGCGATCGGATACGGCATTCCGGCCGCCGTGGGCGCCGCGGTGGCCGCACCCGATCGTCCGGTGCTCTGCCTGGAGTCGGACGGCTCGGCGATGTACACGATCTCCGGGTTGTGGACTCAAGCGCGGGAAAACCTGAACGTGACCACCGTGATCTACGACAACAGCGCCTACGACATCCTGCGGATCGAGTTGGCTCGGGTGGGTGCCGGGTCGGCCCCCGGGCCGAAGGCGCTGGACCTGCTGGACTTGTCGCGCCCCACAATGGATTTCGTCAAGCTCAGCGAAGGGATGGGCGTGCCCGCCCGCCGCATCACCACCGCGGAGGAATTCGCCGACGCGCTGCGTCAAGCCTTGAGCGAACCCGGGCCGCACCTGATCGACGCCGTGGTGCCGTCAATAACGGGCTAACCCGGGCAGGCGGCTGAGGACCCACTCGGACATCGTGTTCATGACCTCGACGCCCGTCTCCAACACCCCGTCGTGGACCCGGGCCGCCAGCGCCACGCCCCACTGACCCGATGGCGTGGGCACGATGCCGAACTGCCGCACCAGGTAGTCGCCGTGCATGCCGGGGCCCCAACCGCCCTTGGCCGCAAGGCCTTTGGCGGCCAGCCCCCAGCGATGACCGCTGGTGAGGCGCTGCATCAGGTCGATGACGTCGGCCGAATCGGGGATCGAAGGCAGTTCGGCCGCGAACCTTGCTTGCCGCTGCAGGGTCCACTGCGTCTGGCCGAAAGCCGTATACCCACGCCGAAGCCGACGAGATTCGACGACGGTCGCCGTGTCACCGCCCTCGGCGATCACACCCTGCACTCGCCGTGCCGCTTCCTCCGGATCGCCCAGGCGGGACCACAATTGCTCCGACGCGCGATTGTCCGATTCCGTGATGGCCTTGACCGCCAGGTCCTTGGCGTGCAACCAATCGGAGCGCAGCGCGGCGATCGCCAACGGCACCTTGATGGTCGACCACGCGACACCGGACCACCACCGACCCAGCGAGTAGGTGCGATCCGGCCGGGCGATCGCAATGCCGACGTCCGCCGGTACGGTGGCGGAAAGCTGGTCGAAGCTCGCTTCTAGCGCTGTCTCCAGAGGCCGGGAAGTCATGCGCTGATCGGACCAACCATCGCGTCTCCTTCGACGACATGTCTGTGCAATGTCGCATTATCGTCGATCGTCTGAACGCCCAGCGCGACAACGGTGCCGGCGCGTCGCTAGCTCGGCGGCAGCGGAGGCAGCGGGGGTGACTCCTCCTGCGGCGGCGGTTGCCACGGATCGGGCTCCGGTGTCTGCGGTGCCCACACCAGCGGCGGCGGGGGAGGCAGCGGAGGCGGCGGCGGCACAGGCTCGGCCGTGGCGAAACCGGCACCCAACCCGAGCGCGGCCGGACCCAGGGAGGCGAGAAGGGCCGACGCTGCGATCACCTTACGGAGTTTCATCATCCGCGGACGTTCCTCTCTGCCTCTGCGGCTGGATTCGCACCACCGGATCGTCGCAGTCGACGCCCTGCGCCGCCAATTGGCGCTTGAGCACCTTGAAGGTCACCGTGCGCGGGAGTTCGGCGCTGACCCGGACGTAGGACGGCCACTGCTTGGGCCCCAGGTCGGGCTGCCCGGCCAGGAAGGCGCGGAACTTCTCGGCGTCGAACTCGGCCCCGGACGCCAACACCAAAGCGGCCATCACCTGGTCACCGACCACCGGATCCGGCACCGCGTAGACGGCCACCTCCGTCACGTCCGGGTGGCGTAGCAGCACCCGTTCGATCGGGGCGGCACCGAGGTTTTCACCGTCGACACGCATCCAATCGCCCAGCCGTCCCGCGAAGTACGCGTAGCCGGCGTCGTCGCGGTAGGCGAGGTCGCCGGTGTGGTAGACCCCGCCGGCCATTCGCTCGGCCTCGGCGGCCTCGTCGTTGTAGTAGCCCTCGAACCGGCCCGGTCCGGCGGTATTCACCAACTCCCCGACCACGCCGGCGGGGCAGGATGCGCCGGTGTCGGGGTCGACGATGTCCACGCCCTCGGGCAGCGGGCCCAGCGCGCCGTCCGGGGTGTCCGGGGTGCGCGCGATCGCCACCCCGCCTTCGGTGGAACCGAACCCGTCCTGGACTACGCACCCGAACCGCCGTGCGAAGCGTTCGACATCGCGAGGCACGCCCTCGTTGCCGTACACCGCCCGCAGCGGATTGTCCGCATCGTCGGGCTTTTCGGGCGTGGCCAGCACGTACGACAGGGGCTTGCCGACGTAGTTGGCGTAGGTGGCGCCGAAGCGGCGGACATCGACCAGGAAGTTGGACGCGGAGAACTTGCGCCGCAACGCCAGTGAGCCCTGGCAGGCCACCGCCACCGCCCAGCCGACCAGCACCGCGTTGGAATGAAACAGCGGCATCGACACGTAGCAGACGTCATCGTGGCCGAGGTCGAAGCGCTGTGTCATCGTCACGCCCGCGGTCGCGACCTTGCCGTGGCTGCACTTGACCGCCTTCGGCTCGCCACTGGTACCCGAGGTGAAGATCAGCATGAAAAGGTCTGCGGCCGTCGCCGATTGGAAGTGCGGCTCGGCATCGCGATGTGCGGCCACTTCGTCGGCCCACTCGGCGGAGTCGACGTTCACGTGGTCGATACCGCCAAGCGACTCGGCCGAGTTCGAGTCGGCCAGCACCACTTGGCAGTCGGCATGGGCGATGTCGCGCGCCAGCGCGTCGCCGCGGCGCACCGGGTTGAGGCCCACCGGCACGATCCCGGACATGCCGGCCGCCGCCAGCATCGCCGAGAAGAACGGGGTGTTCTCCAGCAGCACGCCGACGTGCTGCGGTCTCGACGGGTCGAGACGGTCACGCAGGGCCGCCGCGATCGCGGCGCCGTGACGCAGGTGATCGCGCCAGCTGACGTACGAGTCTTCGAAATAGACGCCGCGGTCCTCGATCTCGACCAGCGGTACCAGCAGCCTGGTGACCGTGGGGTCAGGAGGAAGCACGAAACTAGGCAGGGGTTTCCGCCAGCTCGCGGCCGATCCGGCGCAGCTGGCCGGTGGCACCACCCAACGCGAATTCGGCCTCCTTGGCGGCCAGGAAATAGCGGTGTACGGGGTGGTCGGTATCCACGCCGACGCCGCCGTGCACGTGCACGATGGTGTGCGCCACGCGGTGCCCGGCGTCGGCGGCCCAAAACGCGGCGCTGGCCACATCGATGTCGGCGGGAACGTCCTCTGAGACCTTCCACGCCGCCTGGGTGAGCGTCAGCCGCAAGCCCTTGACGTCGATGTAGCCGTCGGCCAGCCGCTGCGACACCGCCTGGAAGCTACCGATCGGGCGGTCGAATTGCTCGCGCTCACGGGCGTATTCGGCGGTGAGCTGCAGCCCTCGTTCCAGAACTCCGAGCTGGAAGGCGCTGCGGCCCAGGGCAGCCAGCGTGTCGAGCCAGACAACAACCTCGGCGCCGCCGACCATCCGGGTGCCGTCCACCTCGGTCCCGTCCAGCGCCAGGTGCCCGACGCTGCCCAGGCCGGTGGTCTGCAACGCGGTCACCGAAACGCCGGGATCGCCGGCGGCGACGACGAAAACGGCCGTGCCGGAATCGGTCTCGGCCGGAACGAGGAAGGCGTCGGCCGCCGGACCGAAGCCGACCTGGGTGCGGGTACCGGTGAGGCGATAACCGTTGCCGGCGCGGGCCGCCTGCACCGGTCCCTCGCCCATCTCGCCCAGCAGGGCGACGGCGAGGATCTTCTCACCGCTGACCGCCGGGGCGGCCCAATCCTGTTGCAGCGCCTCGGTTCCGAAGCGGGCCAATGCCCCGGCGCCCAGCATCACCGACTCCAGGTAAGGCACGGCCGCCAACTGGTGACCCAACGCCACCAGGATGGCGACCTGCTCGAGCACCCCGAATCCGTCGCCGCCCACCGAGGTGGCCGAAGCGCTGGTGAGGATGCCGGCGTCGACGAGCTTGCCCCACAGCTCACGGTCGAACCGTTGGTCTAGCTTGTCGAGCTCACGCTGGTGCTCCGGTGTGCATACCGAATTCACGATCGTGTCGACCAGGCCGCCGAGATCGTTCGCCGCTTCGGTTGTCGAGAAGTCCATCGATGTTCGTCCTTAGGAAGAGGGGGCTCAGCGGTTTCGAGGCAGGCCCAGCGCGACCATGCCGATGATGTCGCGCTGCACTTCGTTGGTGCCGCCACCGAAGGTCAGGATCAAGCACGCGCGGTGCATCCGCTCGACCCGGCCGCGCAGCAGCGCGCCCGGCGAATCCTGGCGCACCGTCGCCGCGGTCCCCAGCACCTCCATCAGCAGCCGGTACGCCTCGGTGGCCAGTTCGGTGCCGTACACCTTGGCCGCCGACGCGTCGGCCGGCGACAAGGACTCGCTGTTGGACGACGCCAGTTCCCAGTTGATCAGCTTGAGGACCTCGGCCTTGGCGTGCACCCGGGCCAGATTGATCTGCACCCACTCCAAGTCGATCAACCGGGCCCCGCCGGCGTCCTTGGTGTTTTGCGCCCACTCGCGAACCTCGCGGAGCGCCAAAAAGATCGGTTGCGGCGAAACCAGAGCGACGCGTTCGTGGTTGAGCTGGTTGGTCACCAGCTTCCATCCGCCGTTCTCCTCACCGATCAGGTTGGTGACCGGGACTCGCACGTCGGAGTAATAGGTAGCGCTGGTGTCCACACCGGCCATGGTGTGCACGGGCGTCCAGGAGAAACCCTCGGCCGTCGTCGGCACGGTCAACATCGAGATGCCGCGGTGCTTCTTGGCCTCGGGGTTGGTGCGGACGGCCAGCCAGACCCAGTCGGCGTAGGCGATCAGGCTGGTCCACATCTTCTGGCCATTGATGACGTAGTCGTCACCGTCGCGGACGGCGGTGGTCCGCAGGTTCGCCAGGTCCGTGCCGGCACCCGGCTCGGAGTAGCCGATGGAGAAGTGCAACTCACCGGCCGCGATCTTGGGGAGGAAGAATTTCTTCTGTTCCTCGGTGCCGAACGCCATGATGGTCGGCGCCACGCTGTTGATCGTCAGGAACGGCACCGGCACCCCGGCGATCGCGGCCTCGTCGGTGAAGATCAGCGAGTCCATCGGCGAGCGGTCCTGACCGCCGTACTCTTTGGGCCAGTTCAGGGTCAGCCACCCGTCCTTGCCCATCTGCGCGACGGTGTCGCGGTAGGCGTTGCCGGTTCCCACCTCGCCCTGTGTCGAGTGCAGCGCCTCCCGCCGCTCGGGGGTCATCAGCGTGGTGAAGTACGACCGCAGCTCGCGACGCAGCTCCTCCTGTTCAGGGGTGTAACTGATGCGCATTCCAGCCGTCCTTTGTTAACGTGACACGCCTCGACTAGCCGACGTTACTCGGCCGAGAACTACCCGTTCGTCTTCCCGGTTGTAACACGTTCTAGTCTGAGATTCCAGCGGCCGTTTCCCCGGCGGTATCGGGGCCCTATGGTGGTCCTACATACTGATGGGGCATGTCCTCAGGTGAAGGCCAGGTGCAAGGAGGGTGCTGTGCGGGTGATCGTCGACCGTGACCGGTGTGAAGGTAACGCCGTGTGCATGGGAATCGCGCCGGATATCTTCGACCTGGACGACGACGATTACGCCGTCGTGAAGCTCGACCCCATTCCCGCCGATCAGGAGCAGTTGGCCGAGCAGGCGATTGCCGAATGCCCGCGAGCCGCGCTGTTGCGCGAAGACTGAAGTGCGTGACCCGAAACTAGAGGTATTCATAAATTGACTAGCAGCACGAACGCGACCGATCTCTCCGGAAAGGTCGCGGTGGTGACCGGTGCGGCCGCGGGACTGGGCCGCGCCGAAGCTCTCGGCCTCGCCCGGGCCGGCGCCACCGTCGTCGTCAACGACATCGCCGCCGCCCTCGATGCCTCAGACGTCATCGACGAGATCAACACCGCCGGCTCCAAGGCGGTCGCGGTGGCCGGCGACATCAGCGAGCGGGCAACCGCCGACGAGCTGGTCGCCCAGGCCGATGGTCTCGGTGGACTGGACATCGTGGTCAACAACGCGGGGATCACCCGCGACCGAATGCTGTTCAACATGTCCGACGAGGAATGGGACCTGGTGATCGCGGTGCACCTGCGCGGCCACTTTCTGCTCACCCGCAACGCGGCCACCTACTGGCGCTCCAAGGCAAAGGATGCCGGGGGAACCGTCTACGGCCGGCTGGTCAACACGGCGTCGGAGGCGGGGCTCGTCGGCCCGGTGGGTCAGGCCAACTACGGCGCCGCCAAGGCCGGCATCATCTCGCTCACCCTGACGGCCGCGCGGGCGCTCGGTCGGTACGGGGTGTGCGCCAACGCGATTTGCCCACGCGCCCGTACCGCCATGACGGCCGACGTCTTCGGTGCCGCACCTGACGTCGAGGAGGGCGGGATCGACCCGCTGTCACCCGAGCACGTGGTCAGCCTGGTCAAGTTCTTGTCGTCGCCGGCGGCCGCGGAAGTCAACGGCCAGGTATTCATTGTCTACGGGCCGCGGGTGACATTGGTTGCGGCGCCGACCGCTGAGCATCAGTTCAGCGCCTCGGGGGAGGCTTGGGAGCCTGCGCAACTGAGTGCAACGCTGCAAGAGTACTTTGCTGGGCGGGATCCGGAGCGGAACTTTTCCGCGGTGGGGCTGATGGAGCAATAGCTGTGTGAGGTTACTTCGTGGGGGGGAATCAGCAGTAAGAACGTGTGTCAGTTTGGAATGTCATAAGCGCATCTGACCTGGCAAGTTAACGTTTCAGACAAGGAAATGCTGTTCATTGACAGCATTAACTTGTTCTGGGTTAATATGATCCGGCTCACACCGAGCCGCATGCGACGAGAGATACCGCTAAGGCGACGCATAGACTTCGCCGCGAGCAGCTGAGGGGGGTAGCCAAGTTGATGCAGCAGCTTGCCGTCCCCGCCCGTGCCGTCGGCGGGTTCTTCGAAATGATGATCGACACCGGCCGGCAGTCTTTCCGCCGGCCGTTCCAATTGGGCGAGTTCCTCGAACAGACGTGGATGATCGCGCGCGTGTCGCTGGTCCCGACGCTGCTGGTATCGATTCCCTTCACTGTGCTGGTGGCATTCACGCTCAATATCCTGCTCCGCGAAATCGGCGCCGCCGACTTGTCCGGCGCCGGAACGGCCTTCGGGACCATCACCCAGCTGGGTCCGGTGGTCACCGTGCTCGTCGTCGCGGGTGCCGGCGCCACCGCGATCTGCGCCGACCTCGGCGCGCGCACCATCCGCGAGGAGATCGACGCGATGCGGGTGCTCGGCATCGACCCGATCCAGCGACTCGTGGTACCCCGCGTGCTGGCCTCCACGGTCGTTGCGCTTTTGCTCAACGGCTTGGTGTGCGCCATCGGCCTGTCCGGTGGTTATGTGTTCTCCGTCTTCCTGCAGGGCGTCAACCCGGGCGCCTTCATCAACGGACTGACCGTGCTGACCGGCCTGCGCGAGCTGGTGCTCGCCGAGGTCAAGGCGCTGCTGTTCGGAGTGATGGCCGGCCTGGTCGGCTGCTATCGCGGCCTGACCGTCAAGGGTGGCCCGAAGGGCGTCGGCAACGCGGTCAACGAAACCGTGGTCTACGCATTCATCTGTCTGTTCGTCATCAACGTGGTGATGACCGCCATCGGCGTACGAATCTCGGCGAAGTGAGTACTCGATGAGCTACGACGTCACCTACCGGCTGCGTAACCTCGCCTTCCGGCTGCAGGAGCCGATCGACGACTTCGGTGAGCAGGCGTTGTTCTACGGGCAGACCGTCCGGTACGTCCCGAACGCCCTCACCCGCTACCGCAAAGAGACGGTCCGGCTGATCGCCGAGATGACAATGGGCGCCGGGGCGCTCGTGATGATCGGCGGCACAGTGGGTGTCGCGGCCTTCCTCACCCTGGCCTCCGGCGGCGTCATCGCCGTGCAGGGGTATTCCTCGTTGGGCAACATCGGCATCGAGGCGCTGACCGGCTTCCTGTCGGCTTTTCTCAACGTCCGCGTCGTCGCGCCGGTGATCGCGGGCATCGCGCTGGCCGCCACCATCGGCGCCGGTGCCACCGCGCAATTGGGCGCCATGCGGGTGTCCGAGGAGATCGACGCGGTCGAATGCATGGCGGTGCACTCGGTGTCCTACCTGGTGTCGACCCGGCTGATCGCCGGACTCATCGCGATCATCCCGTTGTATTCACTGTCGGTACTGGCCGCGTTCTTCGCCGCCCGCTTCACCACGGTGTATATCAACGGACAATCCAAGGGTCTTTACGACCACTACTTCAACACCTTCCTCATCCCCTCGGACCTGCTGTGGTCGTTCCTGCAGGCGATCGTCATGTCCATCGCGGTGATGCTCGTCCATACCTATTACGGCTACAACGCAAGCGGCGGCCCGGTCGGCGTCGGCATCGCGGTCGGCCAGGCCGTGCGCACCTCGCTGATCGTCGTCGTCGTCATCACACTGTTCATCTCACTCGCTGTCTACGGCGCGTCCGGTAACTTCAACCTCTCCGGGTAAGAGGACCGCTTAAAGGAACATGGCAGAAACAGGAACGCGACGCACCTCCGTCCGGCTGGCAGCCGTAGTGCTAGCCGGCCTGATACTGGCGTTCGCCGTCGTGACTTACCTTTCCTACACAGCGGCTTTCGCCTCGATCGACAAGGTCACGGTCTCGGCTCCCCGGGCCGGGCTGGTGATGGAAAAAGGCGCCAAGGTCAAATACCGCGGCATCCAGATCGGCAAGGTCGAGAGCATCGACTACTCCGGCGACCAGGCGCGTCTGACGCTGGGCATCAACAGCGACGACATGCATTTCATCCCGTCCAACGCGATGGTGCACATCGCGGGTAACACCATCTTCGGGGCCAAGGCCGTGGAATTCCTTCCGCCGCAGAACCCTTCGCCGACCTCGCTGCGCCCGGACTCCCACGTTGCGGCGTCTGCGGTGCAGCTGGAAGTCAACACCCTGTTCCAGTCGCTGATGGACCTGCTGCACAAGATCGACCCCGTCGAGCTCAACGGCACTTTGAGCGCGCTGTCCGAGGGTCTGCGCGGTCACGGCGACGACTTCGGCGGCATTTTGTCCGGCCTCAACACGCTGACCCGGCAAACGAACCCGAAATTGCCTGCGCTGCAGGAGGACTTCCGTAAGGCGGCGGTGGTTACCAACATCTACGCCGACGCCGCTCCGGATCTCAACACCATCTTCGACAACCTTCCGACGATCAACAAGACCGTCGTCGACCAGCAGAACAACCTCAACGACACCTTGCTGGCCACGATCGGCCTGGCCAACAACGCCTACGAGACGTTGGAGCCGGCCGAACAGAACTTCATCGACGCCATCAACCGGTTACGGGCCCCGCTGAAGGTGGCTGCCGACTACTCACCGGAATTCGGCTGCCTGTTCGCCGGCATCGACCGGGGCCTCAAGGAGTTCGGACCGATTCTCGGTGTGCGCAAGGCGGGCCTGTTCACGTCCTCGAGCTTCGTGCTGGGCGCGCCGGCGTACACATATCCGGAGTCCCTGCCGATCGTGAACGCCACCGGAGGCCCGAACTGCCGCGGGCTGCCCGACATCCCGAACAAGCAACACGGCGGATCGTGGTACCGGGCACCGTTCCTGGTCACCGACAACGCCAACATCCCCTACGAGCCGTTCACCGAACTGCAGTTCGACGCACCGTCGACGCTTCAGTTCTTGTTCCACGGCGCCTTCGCGGAACGGGACGACTTCTGATGGCCGCGGGGGAGATGCCGACGCACCGCTCGATGATGATCAAGGTCAGCATCTTCGCGGTGGCCATGCTGCTCGTGTCCGCGGGCTTGGTGGTGATCTTCGGCGACTTCCGGTTCGGTCCCGAAAGCACTTATCACGCAACGTTTACCGACGTGTCTCGGTTGAAGGCGGGCCAGAAGGTGCGCATCGCCGGCGTGCCCGTCGGTGCGGTGTCGGGTGTGAAGCTCAACCCCGACAACACCATCGACGTGGCGTTCGGAATCGACAAGCGCTACACCCTCTATACGTCCACCCGCGCGGTGATCCGCTACGAAAACCTGGTCGGCGACCGGTATCTGGAGATCACCTCGGGCCCGGGGGAGCTGCGCAAGCTGCCGGCGGGCGCGACGATCAATGCCCAGCACACCCAGCCGGCGCTGGATCTGGACGCACTGCTGGGCGGCCTGCGGCCGGTGCTCAAGGGCTTGGACGCGGACAAGGTCAACACGATCAGCAGCGCGGTGATCGAGTTGTTGCAGGGCCAGGGCGGCGCGTTGTCCAACGTGCTGGCCGACACGAGCGCGTTCTCGTCGGCGCTGGGGCAGCGCGACCAACTCATCGGTGATGTGATCAACAACCTCAACACGGTGCTCAAGACCGTCGATGCGCGCAGCGCCCAATTCTCGGCCAGCGTCGACCAGCTGCAACAACTGATCAGCGGTCTGGCCAAGAACAAGGACGACATCGCGGGCGCCATTCCCCCGCTGGCCTCGACGACGACGGATCTGACGGAGCTGCTGCAGAATTCGCGCCGGCCGCTGCAGGGCATCCTGGAGAACACCCGGCCGCTGGCGACCGAGATCGATAACCGCAAGGCTGAGGTCAACAACGACGTCGAGCAGCTGGGCGAGGATTATCTGCGGCTGGCCGCGCTTGGTGCCTACGGCTCGTTCTTCAACATCTATTTCTGCTCGGTGACGATCAAGATCAATGGCCCCGCCGGCAGCGACATCCTGCTGCCCCTCGGTGGGCAGGTGGATCCCAGCAAGGGGAGGTGCGCTTTTGTCAAGTAACGCAAAGCGTGAGCGTGATCCGCTGCGCACCGGCATCTTCGGGGTGGTGCTGGTGGTGTGCGTCGTGCTCATCGCATTCGGTTACGCGGCACTGCCGTTCTGGCCGCAGGGAAAGATCTACGACGCCTACTTCTCCGACGCCGGCGGCATCAATCCCGGTAACGCGGTGTACGTTTCGGGCCTGAAGGTCGGCAAGGTGACGTCGGTCGGTCTTGCGGGAGACAGCGCCAAGATCAGCTTCAGCGTGGATCGCCATGTCGCCGTTGGGGATCAGTCACTGGCCGCGATCCGCACCGACACCATCCTCGGGGAGCGCTCCATCGCCGTGAGCCCGGCCGGCAGCGGCAGGTCGACCACGATCCCGCTCAGCCGCACGACCACGCCGTACACACTCGCCGGCGCGCTGGAGGACCTGGGGCAGAACGCCAGCAACCTGAACAAGCCCCAGTTCGAGCAGGCGCTGAACGTGTTGACCGACACGCTGCAAGACGCGACCCCGCAACTGCGCGGTGCCCTGGATGGTGTGACGACGTTGTCGCGCACCCTCAACCGCCGCGACGAGGCGCTGCAGAGCCTTCTCGCACACGCGAAATCGGTGACCGGCGTGCTGTCCCAGCGGGCCGACCAGGTCAACAAGCTGGTCGACGACGGCAACGATTTGTTCGCCGCCCTTGACGAGCGGCGCGCCGCCCTCGGGCGGTTGATTTCGGGGATTCAGGGCCTCTCACAACAGATCTCGGGGTTCGTCGCCGACAACCGCAAGGAGTTCGGTCCCGCACTGAGCAAGCTCAACGACGTGCTGAGCGATCTCAACGAGCGCCACGACTACATCACCGAGGCGCTCAAACGACTGCCCACCTACGCCACCGAGCTGGGCGAGGTCGTGGGTTCTGGGCCCGGCTTCAACGTCAACGTCTACGGCGTGATCCCCGCACCGCTGCTCGCGACGATGTTCGACTTCTTCTACCAGCCGGGCAAGATGCCGGCCAGCCTCGCCGACTACCTCCGCGGTTTGATCCAGGAGCGCTGGATCATCAGGCCGAAGTCACCATGATCAAGCGGATCGCCGGCAGCCGGGGGCTGCGCTACGCCACCGCCATCGCGCTCATCGCGGCGTTGGTGGGCGGCGTGTACGTGCTGTCGTCTACCGGCAACACGCGAAGCATCGTCGGCTACTTCACGTCGGCCGTGGGCCTCTACCCCGGCGACCAGGTCCGCGTCCTCGGGGTTCCGGTGGGCCAGATCGACACGATCGAACCGCGACCGTCCGACGTCAAGATCACCATGTCGGTTTCCAAGGACGTGAAGATCCCGAAGGACGCGAAGGCCATCATCATGTCGCCGAACCTGGTGGCGGCCCGGTTCATTCAGTTGACCCCGGCGTACACCGGCGGGGCGGTGCTGCCCGACGGCGGGAGCATCGGGCTGGCGCGCACCGGGGTCCCCGTCGAGTGGGACGAGGTCAAGGAGTCGCTGACCCAACTGGCCGCCCAGCTCGGTCCGACGACGGGATCGATGCAGGGGCCGCTGGGCCGGGCGATCAACCAGGCCGCGGACACCCTCAACGGCAACGGCGAGTCGTTCCATGACGCCCTGCGCGAACTGTCGCAAGCGGCTGGGCGGCTGGGTGATTCACGCAGTGACATCTTCGGCACGGTCAAAAACCTTCAGGTTCTTGTCAATGCACTGTCGGCCAGCAACGAGCAGATCGTGCAGTTCGCCGGGAACGTTGCGTCCGTCTCCCAGGTCCTCGCCGACAGCTCGCGTCACCTCGATAACACCCTGGGCACGCTCAACAAGGCCCTCTCCGATATCCGAGGGTTCCTGCACGAGAACAACTCGGCCATCATCGACACGGTCAACAACCTCAACGACTTCGCCAAGACCCTCAGCGACCAGAGTGACAACATCGAGCAGGTCCTGCACGTGGCGGGTCCGGGCATTTCGAACTTCTACAACATCTACGACCCGGCGCAGGGCACGCTCAACGGCCTGCTCTCGATACCGGAATTCGCCAACCCCGTGCAATTCATCTGCGGTGGGTCCTTCGAGACGGCCGCCGGACCGCGCGCCCCCGACTACTTCAAGCGCGCCGAGCTCTGCCGTGAGCGGCTGGGGCCGGTGCTGCGCAGGCTCACCGTCAATTACCCGCCGATCATGTTCCACCCGCTCAACACGATCACCGCCTACAAGGGCCAGATCATCTATGACACCCCGGAAACCCAGGCGAAGTCGGCCATGCCGGTCCCGGAGCTGACCTGGATCCCGGCCAACGGCGGCAAGACGCCGCCCGCCGCCCAGAACCCGGCGGACCTGCAGGCCTTGCTGGTTCCACCGGCGCCGCAGAGCGGCCCGGCGCCGGGGCCGGCCTTGGGCAATGCCGGACCAGCGCCCGCGCCGGGACCCGCGGGCAGCGCCTTCGGACCCTTACCGGGCCCACCGCCGAGTCAGGCGCCGGCGGGACCGCCGGCCGCGGACGGGGGTGGCTGATGCGTCGGATGTGGTTGCGGGGTGGTGCTTTAGCTGCGGGTAGCGCGCTGCTGGCCGGCTGCCAATTCGGCGGTCTGAATTCCCTGTCTATGCCCGGCACCGCGGGCCATGGTGGCGGCGCCTACTCGATCACGGTCGACCTGCCCGACGTGGCGACGCTGCCGCAGAACTCCCCGGTCATGGTCGACGACGTCACCGTGGGCAGCGTCGCCGGCATTCAGGCGATGCAGCGTTCCGACGGATCCTTTTATGCCGCGGTGAAATTGGCGCTGGACAAGAACGTCGTGCTACCCACCAACGCGACGGCGACGGTCGCCCAGACCTCGCTGCTGGGCTCGATGCACATCGACCTGGCACGCCCGAAGGACAAGCCGGCCGTCGGTCGACTGACCGACGGCTCGAAGATCTCCGAGTCCAACACCGGTCGTTATCCCACCACCGAAGAGGTGCTGTCGGCCCTCGGTGTCGTGGTGAACAAGGGCAATGTCGGTGCGTTGGAAGAGATCACCGACGAGACCTATCAGGCAGTCGCCGGCCGGCAGGACCAGTTCGTCGACCTGCTGCCCCGGCTTGCGGAACTGACCGCCGGACTCAACCGTCAGGTCAACGACATCATCGATGCGGTCGACGGCTTGAACCGATTCTCGGCGAGCCTGGCGCGCGACAAGGACAATCTGGGTCGGGCGCTGGACACGCTGCCCGACGCGATTCGCGTGCTCAACAAGAACCGCGACCACATCGTCGAGGCGTTCAGTGCGCTCCACAAATTGGCGAACGTCACCTCGCAGATTCTGGCAAAGACGAAGGTCGATTTCGCCGCCGACGTCAAGGACCTTTACGCGGTGGTCAAGGCCCTCAACGACAATCGGAAAAATTTCGTCACCTCCTTGCAGATATTGCTGACGTTCCCGTTCCCCAATTACGGCATCAAGCAAGCTGTCAGGGGTGATTACCTCAACGTGTTCACCACCTTTGACCTCACCCTGCGCCGGATCGGTGAAACTTTCTTCACTACCGCGTATTTCGATCCGAACATGGCCCATATGGGCGAGATTCTCAATCCGCCCGACTTCTTGACCGGCGAATTGGCCAACTTGTCCGGACAGGCGGCCGACCCGTTCAAGATTCCGCCCGGCACGGCTTCAGGACAGTAGGGGGCCGACGCACATGCACGACAGACTGACCCGAATCCAGCTCTGGATCTTCGCGGTGATCACCGTGATCACCTTGACCGTGATGGCGATCTTCTACCTGCGACTGCCCGCCACGTTCGGCCTCGGCACCTACGCGGGAACCGCCGACTTCGTCGCCGGCGGCGGCCTGTACAAGAACGCCAACGTCACGTATCGGGGCGTCGCCGTCGGGCGGGTGGAGTCCGTCGGCCTCAACCCCAGCGGCGTCACCGCCGAAATGCGGCTCAACAGCGGAACTCCCATACCGTCGAACGTCACCGCGACAGTCAAGAGCGTGTCGGCGGTCGGTGAGCAATACATCGACCTGGTCCCGCCCAGCACACCGGCATCGACAAAGTTGCACAACGGGTTTCGAATCGAACGGCAGAACACCCGGATCGGTCAGGACGTCGCCGACCTGTTGAAGCGGGCGGAGGCGCTGACCAATAGCCTGGGCGACACCCGGCTGCGCGAGCTGCTGCACGAGACGTTCATCGCGACCAACGGGTCGGGCCCCGAGCTGGCCCGGCTGTTCGAGTCCGCCCGGCTGCTGGTGGACGAGGCAAACGCGAACTATCCGCAGGCCTCACAGCTGATTGACCAGGCCGGCCCGTTCCTGGAATCTCAAATCCGTGCCGGCGCCGACATCAAGTCGCTTGCCGACGGGCTGGCCCGATTCACGTCCGAGGTGCGGCAGGCCGACCCGCAGCTCCGCGACACACTGGCCACCGCGCCGGGCGCGACCGACGAGGCCAGTACGGCCTTCTCCGGAATCCGGCCTTCGTTCCCGGCGCTGGCGGCCAGCCTGGCCAACCTGGGCCGCGTCGGCGTCATCTACCACAAGTCGATCGAGCATTTGCTCGTTGTGCTGCCGGCACTATTTGCCGCAATCATCACCATGGCTGGCGGTCCTCCTCTCGACGAGGGCGGAAAGCTGGACTTCAAGTTGGACCTCAACGACCCTCCGCCGTGCGCCGTCGGCTTCCTGCCCCCTCCGTTGATGCGGACACCGGCCGACGAGACGGTGCGTGAACTCCCGAAGGACATGTACTGCAAGGTCGCCCAGAACGATCCGAGCACGGTCCGGGGCGCCCGCAACTACCCGTGCCAGGAATTCCCGGGGAAGCGGGCGCCTACGATTCAGCTCTGCCGCGACCCGAAGGGCTATGTGCCCGTAGGCCGCAACCCGTGGCGCGGTCCGCCGGTGCCCTACGACACTCCAGTGACCAACGGCCTGAATGTCTTGCCGCCTAACAAGTTTCCGTACATCCCACCGGGTGCGGAACCCGATCCGGGCACGCCGATCGCCGGGCCGCCACCGCCCGGCGTGGTGCCGGGGCCGGGGCCGTTGCCCAACAAGCAGCCGGCATTCGACCCGCCGCCGCCCAACGACAACGGGCCGCCACCGCCGTTCACGTCGTGGCAGCCGCCCGGGGTTCCGCCCGTGCCGCCACAACTGCCGTATCCGAAGTGGCTGCCCCCGCCAGCACCACCGGAAGGGATCAATCCCCCGCCGGCGGGCCCCGGACCGGAGAAGCCGTGGGGCCCGCCGCCCGGTGGCCAACCGCAGGCCAGCGGACCCTCGTATGCCACCTATGACGAGAAGACCGGCGCGTTCAAGGACCCGGCCGGAGGCACTGGTATTTTCGCGGCCGGTGCTAACGGCGCGTCGAGCGCCGAGAATTGGGTGGACCTGATGCTTGATCCGAGGCCGATGTAGTGGCAGACGAGCCAACGAGCAAACCGCGCGTTCGTCGTCGGGCCTCCCGCGCGGCCGGCCCCGCGAACGGCGACGCAGATCAGCCCACCACGGTGCAGGTCGAAGCCGTCCCGACGCAGCCGGCCAAGCCCGTCAAGACGCTGAACCCCGTCAAGCCGCCGCCGCGGCGACGGCCGCACCGCGCCCTGGTGGCGTGGATCTCGTTGGCGGCCGGACTGTTGGCCGTCGGCGCCCTGGCCGGTTGCGTGGCTCTGCTTGTCGTCCAGCAACGGCACGCGAGCGCTCAACAGGCGCGCGACCAGCGCTTCGTCGACATGGCCACGCAGACGGTGGTCAACATGTTCAGTTACAAGCAGGACAACATCGACGAGAGCGTGAACCGGTTCGTCAACGGCACCTCAGGGCCGTTGCGCGGCATGCTGGGTGCCAACAACAACGTCGAAAACCTTAAGGCCATCTTCCGTTCGACCAACGCGACGTCGGAAGCCGTCATCAACGGCGCCGCCCTGGAGGGCATCGACAACGTCACCGACAACGCCTCCGTATTGGTGTCGGTGCGGGTCACGGTCGCCGACATCGACGGCGTGAACAAGCCCTCCATGCCCTACCGCTTGCGAGTCATTGTGCACGAGGACGAGCAGGGCAAGATGACCGGTTACGACATCAAATATCCCAACGGGGGCAATTGATGCGGTGGCGGCGGTGGCTGCTCAGTGTCGCGTGCTGCTTGCTGGTAGCGGCATTCGTCGGCTTGTCGGCGGCGGCCGGTTGGTTCTACTGGGGCCGGGTACAGACGCGCGGTGAGGAGGCGGCGCGCGCGGTGTTACCGGGGTTGGCAACCAAAGAGATTCCGGAAGTCTTCGCCTACGACTATCAGACGGTTGAGCGCAGCCTCAGCGAGGCGTATCCGTTGCTGACCCCCGACTATCGTCAGGAGTTTCGCAAAAGCGCCAACGCGCAGATCATTCCGGAGGCCAAGAAGCGTGAAGTGGTCGTCCAGGCCAGTGTGGTCGGCGTGGGAGTGATGTCCGCCAAGCGGGATTCGGCGTCGCTGATGGTCTATATGAACCGCACCGTAACCGATAAGTCGCGCCAGCCGCTTTACGACGGCAGCCGGTTACGGGTGGACTTCAAAAAGATCGGCAAGCAATGGCTGATCGCCTACATCACGCCGATCTAGCGGCCCGGCCTAGTAGCACATCGCAATGCCGTTGCAGTACAACGGATAACGCTCGACGGGGCTGGGCGGCGGGCCCGTCATCTGCAGCGAAAACGGCTGCTTTTTCATCGCCGGTTCCATCCCGCAAACGGCACCGTGCAACGTGGTGTGGGTGCCGCTCATCGTTTCATCGCTGAAGGCCCACGTCTCGGTTGAGGGCGCGGTGCCGCCCCCCGGGCACGAGACGCCGTTGGCCTTATCGACCTTGAAGCTCCACAGCATGCTCGACATGCGCGCCCGGCCGCTGAAATTCTGCAGCTTGTCCGCGGCGCTAATCTGCTCGTCGGTGAAACTCACGATGTTCAGGGCGCAGTTCATTGCGAACACGATCGGGTCGGAGTAGTCGTTCATGTTCCGGGTCCCGGAAGGTTGATCGCAGAGTGCCGTAATGGTCCAGGTGACTCCGGAGACGCCCGCCTCGTTGTAGCTGTAATTGCCGTCCACGGGTGGTCCCAGCGCCTTGGCCGGTTCACCCGATTCCAGCGCGATCCCGATGGCGACTGCCGAGAAGATGCCTGCGCCAGCGGCCAACCCGCGACGGAGCTTCACAGTGCCCTCCCTTTTCCGGACCTTCCCCTGGACCGATCCCCCGAGTATCACAGCGTTTGCGCGGCAGCACCATGGGTTCGCGCGGCCTACTTGGCGTCCTGCGCCTGCGGCTCCGCCAATGCGTCCAGGAATGACCGCGCCCAGCGGTCGACGTCGTGGGCGAGGACCTGCCGCCGCATCGACCGCATCCGGCGCCGGCCCTCCTCGACGGGCTGGTTCAGTGCCGCTTCGATCGCGTCCTTGACGCCCTCGAGGTCGTGCGGGTTGACCAGATAGGCCTGCCGGAGTTCGGCGGCGGCGCCGGTGAATTCGGACAGGACCAGCGCACCGCCGAGGTCGCTGCGGCAGGCGACGTACTCCTTGGCGACCAGGTTCATGCCATCGCGCAGCGGGGTGACCAGCATGACGTCGGCGGCCACGAAGAACGCGATCAATTCGGTGCGGGGGACCGGACGGTGCAAGTAATGCACCACCGGATGGCCGACCTCGGCGTACTCGCCGTTGATGTGGCCCACCTCGCGCTCGATGTCGTTGCGCAGAATCTGGTAACTCTCCACGCGTTCGCGGCTCGGCGTCGCGAGCTGCACCAGAACGGTGTCGTCGCGTTTCGCGCGTCCCTCCGCAAGCAGTTCCGAGAAGGCCTTCAGCCGCACATCGATGCCCTTGGTGTAGTCCAGCCGGTCGACGCCGAGCAGCACCTTGCGGGGGTTGCCCAGCTCCGTCCGAATCTCCCGCGCGCGCCGCCTGATGTCGCGGTCGCGGGCGGCCTGGTCGAGCGAGCCGGAATCGATGGAGATGGGGAAGGCGCCCACCCGGACGACGCGCGACCCGAGATCGACCTCGCCGTACCGTGTCCGCACCCCGACCGAGCCCCGGGAGGTGTTCACGCCGATCAGTCGCCGCGACAGGAACAGGAAATTCTGGGCGCCCCCGGTCAGGTGGAAGCCCACCAGGTCCGCGCCGAGCAGACCCTCGATGATCTCGGTGCGCCACGGCAGCTGCATGAACAGTTCCACCGGCGGGAACGGGATGTGCAGGAAAAAGCCGATGGTCAGGTCGGGCCGCAGTTCCCGCAGCATCGCCGGCACCAGTTGCAGCTGGTAGTCCTGCACCCACACGGTCGCGCCCTCCGCGGCGGCGCGCGAGGTGGCCGCGGCGAAGCGCCGATTGACCTCGACGTAGCGGTCCCACCATTGACGGTGGTAAATCGGTTTGACGATGACGTCGTGGTACAGCGGCCACAGCGTGGCGTTCGAGAATCCCTCGTAGTACTGGGCGATGTCGTCGGCGCTCAGCCGCACCGGGCGCAGCTCCAGGTCGTCCTGGACGATGGGCTCGTCATCGAAGTCGGTCTCTTCCTCGGCGACGCCCGCCCAGCCGACCCACGCTCCCCGCCGGCGCCGGAGCAGTGGCTCCAGGGCCGTCACCAGGCCGCCGGGGCTGCGCTTCCATGCGGTGGTGCCGTCGGGAAGCCGTTCCTGATCTACCGGCAGCCGGTTGGCGACCACCACAAAGTCGGAATTCCCGAAGGGTGTTTTCGAGTCGTGCCCGTCCCCGGGTGCCATTTACGCGTCGAGTTTTGCGGGCCCAATACCGAGCATGGACAGGAAGACGCGGCACTCGTCGGCGTCGTTCGCATAGGCCGCGACGACTCGCCTGGCCTGGCTCGCGGTGCTGTCGGCAACCGGTTCGACGTCGCCGATCTCGCCAGGGTCAGATTTCGTAGCCATGACATAACTGTAGGTGATGCAGGATGAGCAGGTGGGTGAGGACTTGATGTTCGAGTTCCTCGACGTGGTCGTAGAGCGGCACGGAGTGCGGGCGCTGGACGGCCTGACGGCAGCCATCCCGGGTCGGGGTGTGACGGCGGTGTTCGGGCCGTCGGGCGCAGGCAAGTCCACCCTGCTTCGCCTGTGCAACCGGCTCGAGGTGCCGACGAGCGGCACGGTGTCATTCTGCGGCGAGGACGTCGCCGGCATCGATCCGCTGTGGTTGCGGCGCCGGGTGGGCATGTGTTTCCAGCGTCCGTCGCCGTTTCCGGGGACGGTCGCCGACAACCTGCGGGCGGCCGATCCAGACGCACCCGACGCACGGATGCGCGACACCCTGTCCCGCGTCGGTTTGACCGGATCCTGGCTGGACCGCGACGCCACCGCCTTGTCCGGCGGGGAGGCGCAGCGAATGTGCCTGGCCCGCACGCTGATGGCCCGGCCGCAGGTGTTGCTCCTCGACGAACCCACCTCCGCGGTCGACGCCGAAGCCGCCAGGGTGATCGAGCGTGCGGTGCGTGACCTGGCGGCCGACGGGATTCCCGCGCTGTGGGTCACCCACGATTCGGCGCAGGTGGAGCGCGCCGCGGACCGCGTCCTGCACATCGAGCGGGGCCGAAGCCTGGGGCTGGGCCCGGTCGGGTCGGTGGCGTGATGAACGGCGAGGTCGGCTGGATGGGTCTGGCGGCGTCGCTGATTCTCGTGGCGGTCGCAGCGGCGATCTCGCTCTGGCAGCGGTTGGGGCTGCAGGGCCAGCTCGCATGGGCGGCGGCCCGCGCCCTGGCGCAGCTACTGCTGGTCGGCGGCGGCCTGACCTTGCTGTTCGAGCCTGGCCGTTCCCTGTGGTGGTCATGGGCGTGGGTGGCCGGCATGGTGGCCTACGCGGGGGATCTCGCCCGACGTCGGGCGCCTGAGGTGCCGCGACTCGCGCCGCTGACGATCGCGGCGTTCGCCGCCGCGGCCGTCATCACCCTCGGGGTGATTTTCGGGCTGCGGGTGTTCCCCCTGCAGGCGCGGACGTTGGTGCCGGTCGCGGGGATGATGATCGGCAACTCGATGACCGCCACGGTGTTGGTGGCCCGGCGGCTGGTCGACGAGCTCCGCGACAAGCGCGACGAGGTCGAAGCCAGGCTCGCCCTCGGGCAGCCCTCCCGTCAGGCCGCCTCCCCGTACCTGCGGACCGCGTTGCGGTCGGCGATATCGCCGCAAATCGAAACCACCAAAGCCACCGGGCTGGTGTTCCTCCCGGGTGCCATGACGGGGCTCATCCTCGCCGGCGTGCACCCGGTGCAGGCCGTGCTGGTCCAGGCCGTCGTGATGTTCTTGATCCTGGGCTCGGTGGCGGCCACCACCGTCGTCGTCGGACTGGGACTGGTCCGCCTGGCGTTCACCCGCGATCACCGTCTGTTGCCGCTGGGCATGCGGCCGGACGGCTCACCCACCCACCGGTGACCCACTTACACACTGGCCGTAATGTGTAACGACGTCGGACCTGGCAACAAGTGAGGTGGGCCGCATGACACTTTCCGAGCAAACCGGTGCCCAGACGGGCAACGCCGAAGCTGACGAGTTGGTCAGCTATGAAACCCTCGACGATGGCCGCATCGCGCGGATATGGCTGAACCGGCCGGAAGCCCACAACGCGCAAAGCCGCGGCCTGCTGGTCCAACTCGACGAGGCGTTTCTGCGCGCCGAGGCCGACGACACCGTGCGCGTGGTGATCCTGGCGGCGCGCGGCAAGAACTTCTCCGCGGGCCACGACCTGGGCTCAGAGCTGGCGATCGCGGAGCGTAGCCAACTTCCGAGCTTCCGGATCAACGGGGGGACGCGCGATCCGATCGTGGAGAAGATCTACCTGCAGGAATGGCACTACTTCTTCCAGAACACCTGCCGTTGGCGGGATTTGCGCAAAATCACCATCGCCCAGGTGCAGGGCAACGCGATCTCCGCGGGTCTGATGCTGATCTGGGCGTGCGACCTGATCGTGGCCGCCGACAATGCCAAGTTCAGCGATGTCGTCGCGGTGCGCTTGGGGATGCCCGGCGTCGAATATTATGCCCACCCTTGGGAATTCGGTCCCCGCAAGGCCAAAGAGCTGCTGCTGACCGGAGATTCGCTCGACGCCGACGAAGCCTATCGGCTCGGCATGGTGTCCAAGGTGTTCCCGGTCGACGAGCTGGCCGACAAGACGCTGGAATTCGCCCGGCGCATCGCCGACCGGCCCACGATGGCGGCGCTGCTCGTCAAGGACTCGGTCAATGCCGCTTCCGATGCAATGGGATTCACCGAGGCCCTGCGGCACGCCTTCCACATCCACGAGCTGGGACATGCGCACTGGGCGGCCCACAACGAGAACAGGTACGCGGTCGGACTGCCGCCCGACGTCGAGGACTGGCGCAACGCGAAGCCGACACAGGTGGCCCGCCGCGATACGCCGTAGCGCACGCGGCCACCCGTTGCCGCGGTGACTTCTCCGCGTGGTTCGATATCTAGAACCTGTTTCAGTTTGAGAGGGCGTCGCGTGCATCTTTCTTTCGAAAACCGGACATATCTGGTCACCGGCGGTGGCAGCGGGATCGGCAAGGGCGTGGCCGCGGGGCTGGTCGGGGCGGGCGCCTCGGTCATGATCGTCGGCCGCAATCCCGACCGGCTGGCGGGGGCCGTCAGCGAGATCGAAGCGCTTCACAGTGGCGGCTCTATTCGCTACGAGCCGACCGACGTCACCAACGAGGAGGAGGCCGCCCGCGCGGTGGACGCCGCCACGGCCTGGCACGGCCAACTCCACGGCGTGGTGCACTGCGCGGGTGGCTCTGAGACCATCGGGCCGATCACCCAGATCGACTCGGAGGGCTGGCGGCGCACCGTCGACCTGAACGTCAACGGCACCATGTACGTGCTCAAGCACGCCGCGCGCGAGCTGGTCCGCGGCGGCGGTGGTTCGTTCGTGGGCATCTCGTCGATCGCCGCCAGCAACACCCACCGATGGTTCGGCGCCTATGGCGTCAGCAAGTCGGCCGTCGATCACATGATGCAGCTGGCCGCCGACGAACTCGGCCCGTCCTGGGTGCGCGTCAACAGCATCCGCCCGGGCCTGATCCGCACGGATCTGGTCGCCCCGGTCTTCGCGTTGCCGGAGGTGAGTGAGGACTACCGCGAGTGCACGCCGCTGCCAAGGCCCGGCGAGGTCGAGGACGTCGCCAACCTTGCGATGTTCTTGCTCAGCGACGCAGCGTGCTACATCACCGGGCAGATCATCAACGTCGACGGTGGGCTCATGCTGCGCCGCGGCCCGGACTACTCCGCCATGCTGGAACCCGCGTTCGGCGCCGACGGGCTACGCGGAGTCGTCTGAAGCCAGGCCGGCGTCTCGATCGGCGAGCGTGGCGAGCGCCGACCAGTCCAGGTGTCCGCCGCCGGTGGCCACCAACGTAAGGAACCGGTCACGCAGCAGGCTTGCCACAGGCAGCGGCACCTGCAACTGCTCCGCGGCGGCGAGCGCCAGGCGAACATCTTTGAGGCCCAGCTGGGCGGCGAACCCGGCCGGCTCGAATTCCCGGCGGGCGATAAGCCGGCCGTAGGTCTGATAGACGGGGGCCGCGAACAACGTCGACGTGAGGATGTCGACGTACTGCTGCCTGTCGACCCCCGCCTTGGCCACCAGCGCGACGGCTTCACTGACGCTCTCGATCACCGAAGCGATCAGGAAGTTGCCGCTCAGCTTCACCAGGTTGGCCGTGTGCGGCTGCTCAGACACCACAAAGGTCCGCTGGCCGATCGCGTCGAATAGCGGGGATAGCGGTTGCAGCACCTGCGGCGCACCCGCCGCGACGATGAAAAGCTTTGCGGCAGCGGCCGCTTCGGGCCGACCGAATACCGGCGCCGCGGCATACCGCTGGCCCGCTTCACCGTGCGCGGCGGTCAGGCGCTCCGAGAGGGCAACGCTGATGGTGCTCGACGAGACGTGCGTGGCGCCCGGGGTCAGTGCCGCGAGAATCCCTTGTTCGCCGAACGCAACGGCCTCGACCGCGCGGTCGTCCGCCAGCATGGTGAACACCACGTCGCCGGTGCAGGCCTCGGCGACGGTCGAGGCGGCGGTGGCGCCCCGCTCGACCAGGCCCTGCGCCTTGCCGGGGGAGCGGTTGTAGACGGTGACCTGATGGCCCGCCCCGATCAGGTTGGCGGCCATGCCCTGGCCCATGTTGCCCAAGCCGATGAATCCGATGTCCATGCACCCACTCTGCCTTGTCGGCGGCCGCCCTTTGCGATGATGAGCGCCTAGTGACGCGACGAGCACGGGAGCGAGCAATGAATCGACTCGATGGCAAGCGAATCCTGGTGACGGGCGCCGCGTCGGGGATCGGGCAGGCGACCGCGCTGCGGCTCCTCGACGAGGGCGCCACCGTGGTCGCCTCCGACGTCGCCGAGGGCGGCCTGGACGCCACCCGGGCCCGTGCCGACGAGGCCGCGACCGCCGGCCGCCTCACCACCGTGCCGATGGACGTGGGCAACGAGGACTCGGTGATTGACGGCGTGCGCCGGGCCGTCGACGGGCTCGGCGGCCTCGATTCGTTGGTCAATGCGGCCGGCATTCTGCGCGCCGCGCACACCCACCAGACCAGCCTGGACCTGTGGAACCAAATCGTCGGCGTCAATCTGACCGGGACGTTTCTCGTTGTGCGCGAAGCACTTCCGACGCTACTGGCGAATCCTCGCAGCGCGATCGTCAATTTCAGTTCAACCTCGGCGTCGTTCGCCCACCCGTATATGGCGGCATACGCGGCAAGCAAAGGCGGAATTCAGGCCTTCACCCATTCACTGGCGCTTGAATACGCGCGTGATGGTCTGCGCGCCGTCTGCGTGGCACCTGGCAGCATCAAGTCCGGAATCACCGACGCGACCGGGGGATACATCCCGAAAGACGCTGACTGGTCGTTGTTTTCGAGGTTGATGCCGATCCTGCCGACCACGGTGGAGTCCAGCGGCACCGGGATGGCCGACCCGTCGGCGGTCGCCGGGGTGATCGCCATGCTGGTCTCCGATGACGGCGCGTTCATCACCGGCACCGAGATCCGCATCGACGGCGGGACGCACGCCTAACCGGAATGCGACCCGGCTTGGCCGCTAGTTAACGCACGGCACGCCGCCGCCGTCGATCGGTTTCCCTTGATCCGGCGTCGGATAGGTCGTGGTGGTGCCGTTGTAGTAATAAGTCTTGGCTTTGGTCGACGTTGTGGTGCTCGACGTTTCGTCCGAAGTGCCGTCGTCAACCATCGACACCGAGAAATTGGTGTCAACGGTCACCCTGATGTGTCCGGGCTGGACGCTGGGGTCGGGCTGACTCGGCGCGTCGAGGCCGAGCAGTTTGGCCACGTTACGCGCGTCGGTTTCCGCCCCGGCGCCATAGGCGACGGTGCTCGCCGTCGGCTCACCCGAATTGCGGTCCCGGGTCTGCCCCGTGGTGTAGCCGTGGTTCTGCAGGGCGTGGGACACCTCGGTCGCGAGTCCGCTCATGCTGCCGGCATTGATGACGTCGACGATGGTCGACGGACTCGGTTTGGCGGCCGTGGTGGCGGGCGTCGTGGTCGGGGGCGCGGCGCCGATCGCCGTGGCCACCTCCGCCTTGATCGCGGCCGGGTCGATGATGTTGACGTCCTGGCCATCGATGTTGTCGTAGCGCACTACCGGCAGCGTCCGGAACTCGACGTGTCCGCCGGACGCCAGCGAACCCAGCCGCTGGATCATCTCCTCGTCCCAACCGGAGGACAACACCACATCCTTACGCGCCACCGCCATGAGGCCCTTGAGCTTGTCCAGGTTGGTGAAGGTTCCCGAGGCCTGCAGCTCCTGCATGACCGACGAGATGAACGCCTGCTGCCGGTGGGTCCGGTCCAGGTCCCCGTTCTCCAGCCCGTGGCGCTGCCGGACGAACGACAACGCCTGAGAGGCGTCCAGCGTCTGCCGCCCTGCCGGGAAGTCGGCACCGGAATACGAGTCGTAGACGGGGTGGTTGAGGCAGACCTCCACCCCGCCCAGGGTCTGCGCCAGGTCGAAGAACCCGGCCAGATTGACCTCGGCGAAATAGTCGATCGGAACGCCGGTCAGGCTGCGCACGGCACGCAGCGTCGCCGCCCGGCCGGCTTCGCGACCCTTCGTCTCGAGTTCCTTCTGGCTGCTGGTGCCCTGATTGGCAAGCTTGTTCGCGACGTACTGCTTGGTAAGGCCGTAGGCCTCCTTGATCTTGATGTGGTTGTATCCGGGGACCCCGGTGAAGGGCACCCAGTCGTCGCGCGGGATCGAGAAGGCGACAACCTTGTTGTCGGCACTGACGTGCACCAGGATCAGCGTGTTGGTGTTGTAGCCGCCGTCGTCGGAATCGCCGGCGTGCAGATGCTTCAGGATCGACCAGGGCAGGTCGTTGCCGTCCTGATCTTTGCGGGAGTCCAGCCCGATCAGCAGGATGTTCATGTCGTCACCGCTGGACCGCGGATCGTCGGGCTGCAGGGCGTTCGAAACGGTGATGCCGCCCAGCGCGCCGTGGGCCACGTAGTACCCGGCCCCGGTCAGCCCGACCGCCGCCACTGAAATCAGCGCGCCCAGGGTACGCGTCAGCCCTTTACGGAAACGTGAGGGTTGGCGCACGGCTCGATGACGGCGATGGGCACCGCCCGAGCGGGCCATCACAAACCTCTGCCCACGCCCAGCGCATCACCAGCCACCGCAACGGCGGTTTGCGGCGATGTCGCTTCAAGCATGGTGTCAAGTATGCGTTAGCTTGCTGTGAAGCCCCCAATCGAGAACGCTTCCCAGGTCGGCCCGTTGCGCCGGCCCGCGGGCGCGTTAGCGGTGGCAATCTGAGCCTGACCAGCGCGTTCCGGCTCGAGCGTCGCATCGTGGTTTCGACCACGTCACACTTCCCAGGGGACCGACTCGAACCTGTTATCGAGTCGAGACACCGCTACCGGGCTTGGACCAGGTCCTCGCCCGACTCGTAGAAAACCGTGATGTTGGAGCCGGTCACGATTTCGGCGAGATAAACACCCAACGGCTCGACTTCGTAGTAGTAATGCACATTGCCTTGCGGGTCCACCGCCGTCGCGCAGGACAGGCCCGGCGCCCCGCATCGTTGCTTGATCGGGATGGCGAGAATGGCGAGCGCCACCACCACGGCAATCCCGATCATCAGGGGGACCCTCGTGATTGCCTGCCTCGTCGTGGGGGCCGGATACATCACCGTTGGAGTCTAAGCGGGACGCCCGCCCGGCTCGGCGCGGCGCAGTAGGGTTTCTCAGCTATGACCATCACCAACCCGGAGGGCCCGCCGTCGCCGCAGACCCGGGTCGAGGTACTGGGCAACATCGGACCCAACTGGTTCGCCTCGGTGATGGGCACCGGGATCGTCGCCATCGCCGGTGCCACCCTGCCCGTGCATGTGGTGGGATTGCGCGCATTCGCCCAGGTGGTCTGGGTGATCGCCGCCGTCCTGCTCGTGGTGCTGATCGTCCTCGTGGGCGGGCACTGGTTGCGCCACCCCACCGTTGCGCGCACGCACGCGCGCAATCCGCAGATGGCGCACTTCTACGGCGCCGCCCCGATGGCGTTGATGACGGTCGGCGGGGGAGCGGTGTTGGTCGGCAGGGACCTGGTGGGCGAACGCATCGCCGTCGACCTGGATTGGGTGCTGTGGACCGCCGGAACGCTGGGCGGGCTGTTCACCGCGGTGAGCATCCCGTTCTTGATGTTCACCCAGCACAACGTCGAACCTGACGCGGCCTTCGGTGGCTGGCTCATGCCGGTGGTTCCGCCCATGGTGACCGCGGCGACCGGTGCGTTGTTGCTGCCGCACCTGTCGCCGGGTACCGGCCGGGAGACCATGCTGTACGGCTGCTACGCGATGTTCGGGCTGTCGTTGCTGGCTTCCCTGAACATCATCGCGATGATTTGGGCGCGCCTGACGCTGTATGGCACGTCGGGTTCCGCGCGGGTGCCAACGCTGTGGATCGTCCTGGGTCCCCTCGGCCAATCCATCACCGCCGCGGGGCTTTTGGGTGTCAGCGCCGGTCTGGCCGTCGACCCCGAAGTGGCCGAGGACATGAACGCCTTCGCGATCCTGTACGGAGTTCCGGTGTGGGGCTTCGCGGTGTTGTGGATCGCGCTCGCCACCGCGCTGACGGTGCGCACACTGCGGCGCGGCATGCCGTTCGCCCTGACGTGGTGGAGCCTGACCTTCCCGGTCGGAACCTTCGTCACGGGTACCTCCCAGCTCGCCGGCCACACGCATCTGCCCGCGTTCCGGGTGGCCGCGGCCATCGCGTACGCCGGCCTGTTGTTCACCTGGCTGCTGGTGGCCGCGCGCACCGCGCGGGGCAGCCTCCGCGGCAACCTGCTCAAGCTGCCCCCGAGCACCACGCCGGTGAAGGCCAGCAAGGAACCGGTGTCCTGACGGGCGTCGGTATGCAAGGCCGTAGGCGTTTCGGCCCCCGGGGTCGGCGGGTAGGCAACCCTGAGCCGATCGGAGGGCTAAATGATGGACTCACGCGAGCCGCCGGAGCGGGGTACTCCGAGCGAGACACCCGAGCGACCGGCGCCGACGGAAACACCTGAACGGCTCACACCGGCGGATGCGCCGGAGCGCTTGACGCCGGCGGAACCGTCCGAGCGTTAGGCGCGGACACAAGCAGCTTGATGAGGAGCGGGAGGTCGAGGATGCGCGCTGAAGAAGGCGACGAAACGGTCAAGGACTACGCCGCCGAGGGCAAACAGGCCCTCGGCAGGATCAACGCTTCACGACGACCGGGGTACCGGCTTGGCGATGTGGCCCGGCGGTTCGCCAAGTTGTGGCGGGGCGATCATGCGCCGGAGGACAAGCCCGGGTCCCCGGGCTAGTCACGCGGGCGCCGGGTACCGGTGCGCCCAGGGCCCGGCTTCTTCGAGCTGGGCTGCCAGCTGAAGTAGATCGCCGTCGGCGCCCAGGCGCCCCACCAACTGCACACCGAGCGGAAGTCCGGCCTCCGTCCAATGCAGGGGCACGCTGATCGCGGGGCGCCCGGTGATATTGGCGAGTTGCGTGTACGGCACCCAGCCCAAGCTTTCCTGAATCAGTTGATCGAGAATTCCGCTGCGCGCCATGACTTTTCCTGCCCGCAGCTTGCTGGCGAGGCGGGCAACCTGCTGCAGCGGGAGCGGCGTCGTCGTGGCGCCTACCCGAAGGGGCGGCGTGGCCAGGGTCGGGGTCAATAAGAAATCGAAGGTCTCGTGGAACGTCGACAGGGATCGGATGTGATCGTTTCTGTTCTCCAAGGCAAGAATGGGCGCCAGAACGCCGGTGGCACGGGCGAGTTCGCTCACGGCCAAGGTGTCGGCCTCGAAATCGCGGTCGCGGGCGCCCATTCGTTGTCTGGCGTCGGCGACGTGCTGATAGAGCTGCGCGAACCAAATGGTGAGAAAGTCGCGCGCCAGCGCGGCGTCGTCGTATGGGGGCGGGACCTCCTCGACCTGGTGCCCCAGATCGTTGAGGAGCGCCACCGCCCGTTCCACCGCGGCGACGGCTTCCCGATCGGGATGCGGGTTTATCGCCGAGGACCACGAGTATCCGATGCGCAGCGTGCCCGGCCGGCGCTTGATGTGGTCGGCGAAAGTGCCTTGCGGAAGAGCAACTTCGTAGGCGGCGTGCGGATCGCGGCCGACGATCGCGTCACACAGCGCGGCACTGTCGCGCACGGTGCGTGACACCACGCCCTGGGTCACCATCCCAAACATCGGCTCGCCGGTCTGCGGGCCGTAGGGCGACAGCCCCCGGCTGAACTTGAGCCCGACCAGCCCGTTGCAGGCGGCGGGAATGCGGATCGATCCACCACCGTCGTTGGCCCCGGCCGCCGGGACGACCCCGGCCGCGACCGCTGCGCCGGATCCACCCGAGGAACCGCCGGGAGTGTGCTCGGTGTTCCACGGGTTGCGAGCGGGGCCCCAGTAATCCGATTCCGTCACGCCTTTGGCCCCGAACTCAGGCGTATTGGTCATTGCGAAGATCACCAGCCCCGCCTCCAGGAACCGCTGAGTCACCAGGGCATGTTGGTCGGCCACGTCATTGGCCAGCGAACGGGAACCGCTCGAGGTCGGAAAGCCGCGATACTCCTGGGCAAGGTCTTTGATCACGAAGGGCACACCGGCAAACGGTCCGCGCAGGCTCGGGTCGGCGGCCCGCCGGTCCGCCACATCACCGAGTCGGCGGACGATCGCGTTCAACCGCGGATTCACCGCCTCCGCTCGCTGGCGCGCCAACGCGAGGAGTTCGGTCGGCGTCACCTGCTTGCGGTCGACCAGTCCGGCCAACGCGGTCGCGTCCAAGGACATGTACTCGTCAAGCTGCATCGGTTTCTCCTCTGGACGCCCCGCTGCATCGTATTGGAGCAGCTTCCACACCGGGTCGGCGCCGAAGCGGCTTAGTATCACCTGATGCCGATGGCAGTGGAACCGTTTTCGATCCAGGGGCCCGGCGGCGTGCGCATCGTGGCCGACCGGCTCGGCGATCCTCAAGCACGCGCCGTGGTGTTCCTGCACGGCGGCGGGCAGACCCGCCGCTCCTGGGGCAGGGCAGCGGCAGCCGTCGCCCAGCGTGGTTGGCAAGCCGTCACGGTCGACCTGCGCGGCCACGGCGAATCCGACTGGTCCGAAGAAGGCGACTACCGCGTCGTCAGCTTCGCCGGCGACGTCCAGGAAGTGCTGGGCACGCTGCCCCCACAGCCGGTGCTGGTCGGCGCCTCTCTGGGCGGGTTCACCTCGATGCTGCTCGCGGGTGAGATTTCCCCGGGCATCGCCAGCGCGGTCGTGTTGGTCGACATCGTGCCGAACATGGACCAGTCCGGCGCCAATCGGATACACGCCTTCATGTCCGATCGGGTGGAATCTGGCTTCGCCTCGCTGGACGAGGTCGCTGACGCGATCGCCGAATACAACCCACACCGCCCACGGCCAACCGACTTGGACGGCCTGACCACGAATCTGCGACGCCGTGGCGATCGCTGGTATTGGCACTGGGATCCCCAGTTCATCAGCGGGACCGCCGCATATCCCCCTTTCGAGGTCACCGACCCCGAGCGCATGCACGCCGCCGTCGACGCCATCCTGCGCGGCGGCGTGCCGATGCTATTGATCCGGGGCCAGATGAGCGACCTCGTCAGCCAGGAACGCGCGGACGAATTCCTGGCGCGCTTTCCGCAGGTCGAGTTCACCGATGTGCGCGGTGCCGGGCACATGGTGGCCGGCGACCGCAACGACATCTTCGCCGACGCCGTCCTGGGGTTCCTCGCCCGGCATCTCGACGACTGATCGGTTCGTCGGCCTAGGGTCAAAATCATTGTCCGGCAGGGTATTCGCTAAAAATTTTGTCGTTCATGTCAATTCGGTTGTGTCGGGCGAGGCTCCTCGAGCGGCCGAAACCCGCTGGCGCTGTTAGCATGCTGGCCGACACATCAAGAGAGGCGGCGTG
>NZ_LZKH01000206.1:0-11372 GCF_001672745.1 Mycobacterium sp. E1386 | reverse complement strand
CATACCGGCGAGGTGCAACTGCGCGACGAGGCAAACTACATCGGGCCGACCATCAACCGCGCGGCGCGGCTGCGCGACCTGGGTCACGGGGGTCAGACGGTCCTGTCGGCCACGACAAGCGATCTGCTTGCCGACGGGCTGCCCGCCGACGCGTGGCTGTTGGACCTCGGCACCCATCCCCTGCGGGACCTTCCCCGACCCGAACGGGTTGCGCAACTGTGCCACGCCGACCTTCGCAATGACTTCCCACCGCTTCGCGCAGCGAAAAGCACGGGCTCGCAGCATCTCCCGCCGCAATTCACCAGTTTCGTCGGGCGCGACGCCGAAATAGACACCGTTCGGCGGCTCCTCGCCGACAACCGGTTGGTGACCCTCACCGGCGCCGGTGGCGTCGGGAAGACGCGGCTGGCGCTTCAGGTCGCCGGCCACGTGGACGGCGATTTCGCGGATGGAGTGTGGTACGCCGACCTCGCTCCCATCACCGACCCCGACGTCGTGCCGGTCACGGTGACGCGCGCACTGGGGCTGCCCGACCAGGCCGGGCGTTCGACGATGGACACCCTGATCCGTGCCATCGCGGGTCGGCACATGCTCGTGGTGTTGGACAACTGCGAGCACCTGATCGACGCGTCCGCCGCGCTGGTCATCGCGCTGCTGGGCGCCTGCCCGGCCGTGCGGATCCTCGCCACCAGCAGAGAACCGATCCGGGTGGCCGGAGAGATCGCCTGGGGGGTGCCCTCCTTGTCCCTTAGCGACGAGGCGGTGGCACTGTTCGTCGACCGTGCCCGCCATGTGCGGCCGGATTTCAATGTGAGCGAAGGCCATTCGGCCACGGTGACCGAGATCTGCCGACGCCTGGACGGCATACCCCTGGCGATCGAGCTGGCTGCCGCACGGGTACGTGCGCTGTCGTTGACACAGATTCTCGGCAGCCTGCATGACCGGTTCCGGCTGCTGACCGGCGGGGCGCGAACGGCGGTACGCCGCCAGCAGACGCTGCGCGCGTCAGTCGACTGGTCGCACGCGCTGCTCACCGAGCCCGAACGGGTCCTCTTCCGCCGCGCGGCGGTATTCCTTGGCGGATTCGACCTCAATGCGGCGCAAGCGGTTTGCGCCGAGGGCGAGATCGAGCGCTACCAAACCCTCGATCAGCTCACGCTGCTCATCGACAAGTCACTCATCGCCATCGAAGACGGCGACCTAGGGTCGCGATACCGGATGCTGGAGACGGTTCGCCAGTATGCGCTGGAGAAGCTCGGCGAGGCCGGCGAGGCCGACGCGGTGCGCGCCCGCCACCGCGACCACTATGCGGCGCTCGCGGCGGAACTCGACGCGCCGGGGCGCATCGATCATCAGAGCCGGATCGAGCAGGCCACGGTCGAGATGGACAACCTGCGTGCGGCATTCGCCTGGTGTCGTGAAAACAACGAGATCCCGGCGGCTTTGCACCTCGCATCGGCGTTGCAAACGCTGTGGACCACTCGCGGCCGCGTGCGGGAGGGAACTGCCTGGTTCGACGCGGCGCTCCTTGACGCCGCCGCGCACGGCGTGGAGGTGCCGCTCCCCATTCGGGCCCGAGCACTCGCGGACAAAGCCACACTCGAGGGCGCGCAAACCATCCACGAAAACATGGACGAGGCGTTGGAGGCGTTGGCGCTCGCCCGCGAAATCGGCGAGCCGGCGCTGCTGGTTCGCGCGCTCGCCGGTTGCGGGATCATCTTCGCCTACGACGCGGTTGCTGCCGACGCCTATTTCAGGGAAGCGCTTGGACTTGCCCGCATGGTGGGCGACGACTGGAGTTTGAGCCAGATCCTGGCGTTTCAAGCCTTCGCGGCGGTGACGGGCAAAGGCGACCCGATCGAGGCGCGCGCCGCGGGCGAAGAAGGACGCGACATCGCTGACGCGATCGGCGACGGCTACGCCTCTCGCGGGTGCCGGTGGTGTATCGGGTTGTCGCAGTGGTGGGAAGGTGATCTGGCCGGGGCCGTAGCACAATTCCGGGAGCTGGTTGCCGAGTCTGGTGCCGCCCACGACGAAACGTGGCGGATGGCCAGTCTGGTCAGCCTCGGCCACATGCTCGCCTATACCGGCGACACCGCTTCGGCCCGGGCCGCCGCGGATGCGGCCGTCGAAGCCGCCCGCGACCTCGGTTCGTTCAACCAGGGTTACGCCTACGCGGCTTTGGCCGATGCGGCGCTGGCGGCAGGTGATGTCGCCGCATCCGCGAGCGCCGCCGACGCGGCGTGGCAGCGCTTGAAGGTTCAACCCGAACTGGCTGTCGTCAACGTCATTCCGCTGGCGGAGATCGCGCTGGCATTGGCGGACCTGACGGGGGCGCGCCGTTGGGCCGACGATGCCATAGCTGTAGCCCCCGGCGCGCATCGGGCATTCGCACTGACCAAGCGCGCCCGCGTCGCGATCGCGCAAAGCGATTGCGAGCAGGCGCAACGCGACGCGCACGATGCGTTGAGCGCAGCGGTGGACCTCAACGCGCACTTCGTCATTCCCGAGGTCTTCGAATGCCTGGCGACACTTGCCATTGGTGGCGGTGCGAACCGAGAAGCCGCACGCCTGCTGGGAACGGCAAAGGCGCTACGCGACCGCACCGGTTATGTGCGCTTCAAGATCTACGACGATGCCCACGAGGCTTCTGTGGCTGGCCTGCAGGAGGCTATGGGCGACAAAGACTTCGAAGAGGCATGGGCCGAAGGGGAGGCGCTGTCCGTGACGGAGGCGATCGCATATGCACGACGCGGACGCGGTGAGCGCAAACGGCCGGCGACCGGCTGGGCGTCACTGACCCCCGCCGAGATCAACGTGGTGAAACTCGTGAGCGAAGGGCTTCCAAACAAGGACATCGCCGCGCGCCTCTTCGTCTCGGCGCGAACCGTGCAAGCACATCTCAGCCACGTCTATTCCAAACTGGGCGTCAGCTCGAGAGTGCAGCTGGCGCAGGAGGCTTCGCGCCACGCCTAGTCGGCGGCCTTCTCCCCGGAGTGCATCTTCAACGCGGCGTCCACGTTGGCCTTCTTGTCCTCTCCGGCGCCCTTCGCGGCGGCCTTCTTCCGCTTCGCGACGACGGCGTCGACGGCACCGTTGAGCGCGGAACCGAGGGGGAACCCGAGGTAGTGGGTGAGAAAGACGGCCATCTCCTTGAGCTCCGTCTCGGTGAGCTCCCCGTTGAGCAACGCGGCGTTGATCTGAATCTCGGCCAGGTCGCGGTTGCCGATCGCGGTCACCGCCGTCAACGTCATGATGCGCTTGTCGCGCATCGACAATCCCGGTCGCGTCCAGATGCTGCCGAACAAGTGGTCGACGGTCAGGTCGAAGTAAGCGTCGCCCTCGATGTTGGGCATCTCCCAGCCGTAGACCTCGTTCATCTTCGCGAGGCCCTTGCGGCGAAGTTCGTCCATCACGCCTCTTTCTCTGTGTGTGGCATCCCGAGCCCGGCCGCCAGCCCCTCGTGCGCCAACCGGGCCAGCGGCAGATCCACCGACACCGCCTCGCCCAGGACCAGCGCCAGGCTCAGGTCTTTCTCCCCCAGCCCGCGGGTGTGCAGGAACGGCTGGTACAGGAAGTGTTCCGGCTCAAGGTCTTTCATGTCGTCACGGACCATTATCGCGCCGGGCCCGCCGGTGAGGGCATCGGTGTGACGCACCACCCGACCCAGCGCCTGCAGATCCAGTCCCGCCGCCTCCGCCAGTTTCATGGCCTCACACGCCGCAACATACGACGTGAAAGTCAACATGTTGCGGGCCAGCTTCATTCGGGTCCCAGCGCCGGGCTCACCGGCGTGGATGACGACCGCCGCCCAGTGTTTGAACGCCGGCTTGATCCGCTCGTACACCTCCCGATCAGCCCCCACCATGGTGGCGAGCTCGCCCTTCGCGGCGGCCGCGGCGCCACCGCTGACCGGTGCGTCCACGACATGGATGCCGTGCGGCTTGAGGTCACTGGCCAGTTCCGCAGCCGTGGTGTCGCTGATGGTCGAGTGGATCGCGATGACCGTGCCGGGCTTGGCGTGGGCGGCCAGCTCGCCGACGACCTCGCGCACCTGCGCGTCGTCGAGGACGGTGACGTGGATGATGTCGGCGGCGGCTACGTCGGCGACGCTGTCGGCCAGGCCGGCGCCCTTCTCGGCCAGCGGCGTCATCGCCTCGGTCCGGATGTCGTAAACCGTCACCCCGCCGGGCCATTCGGTCATCTTCGTGGCCATCGGCGCACCCATATTGCCCAGGCCGATGTACCCGAGCTTCAAGTCACTGGTCATATGCGCCGCTCCTTCTCATCGCTGCGCTCTGCATCGTCGCCGGCGGTCATGACCGGATTATCTGCCCGCCGTCAACGTTGAAGATCTGCCCCGTGATCCACGACGCCTCATCGGAGAGCAAGAACAGGCACATCCCGACCAGATCCTCGGGAGTCCCCATGCGCGACAAGGGAAGACCCTTGACGATGTCGGCGACCATCTCCTGCGGCGTCGTGGTTCGGTTTGCCTCAGTGTCGATGGGCCCTGGCGCGATCGCGTTGATCCGGATGTTTTGGCCACCCAACTCGCGGGATAGCTGTTGCGTCAGGCCGTTCACCCCGACCTTGGCCAGGCCGTAGTAGTTCGAATACAGCCACGCCGCCGTGGACGACTGGTTGACGATCGCCCCGCCGCCGCGCTTGGCCATCTTCTTGTAGACGGCGCGGGTGCACCACAAGGCGCCGTCGAGGTTGACGCTCATGAACTTCTTGTAGTACTCGGGGTCGATGGTGAGCAGGAAGTCCAGCTTCATGCCCCCGAAGATCGCGGCGTTGTTGACCAGATAGTCGATGCCGCCGAACTCGGCCAGCGCGCGGTCGGCCATCGCCTTCGCCGACACCGGGTCGGAGACATCGACCGGCACCGCCAGCGCCGTGCCACCGTCGGCGACGATCTGCTTGGCCACCGCCTCGGCCGCCTCGGATTTGATGTCGGCCACGACAACCGCGGCGCCTTCACGTGCCAGGGCCTCGGCGTAGGCCTGCCCGATGCCGCCGCCCGACCCGGTGACGATGGCGACTTTGTTCTCAAACCGCATGCTCTCGAGCTCCTCTAGTTGACCTTTAACCGACTGAAGTCGCGATGGTCTTGATCTCCAAGTACTCCTCGAAACCGGCCAGACCCATCTCTCGACCGTTTCCGGACTGTTTGTAGCCGCCGAAGGGGGCATCGGCCGAATACCATACGCCGCCATTGACATTGATGGTCCCCGCGCGGACCCGCGCGGCAACTCTCGCCGCCCGATCCGGATCGGCGCCGAATACGGTGCCCGACAAGCCATATGGCGAGTCGTTGGCGATGCGCACCGCGTCGTCGTCACCGTCGTGCGGAATCACCGTCAGCACCGGGCCGAAGATCTCCTCGCGCGCGCAGCGGGCGTCGTTGCCCAGCCCCGCGATCACGGTGGGCTCGATGAAGAAACCGACGTCGCGGTCGGACGGCCGGCCACCCCCGCACGCGAATGTGCCGCCCTCGGCGATGGCCGAGTCCAGGTAGCCCTGGATCCGATCGCGCTGGCGCGCCGAAATCACGGGCCCACAGATCGTTCCGGGGTCGGTGGGGTCGCCGGCCTTGATGCCGCCCATCGTTGCGGCCGCGATGGCTACAGCTTCGTCATACTTGGCCCGCGGCACCACCAGCCGGGTGGTGATCGCGCATCCCTGCCCGGCGTGCATGCACACCGAGAACCCGGCCACGCCCACGGCACTGCTCAGGTCGGCATCGTCGAGGACGATGAACGCCGACTTGCCGCCGAGCTCGAGGAAGACCTTCTTGATGGTGGCGGCACCGTCGGCCATCACGCTGCGGCCGGTTGCGGTCGACCCGGTGAACGAAACCATGTCCACCCGAGGGTCTTTGGTCAACAGCGCACCCACGCCGTGGTCGCTGGAGGTGACGATGTTGATGACACCGGGCGGGAAGTCGGTGTGCTCGGCGATGAGTTCCCCCAAAACCGCGGCGCACCATGGGGTATCGGGGGCGGGCTTGAGGACGACGGTGTTCCCCGCGGCCAACGCGGGCCCGATCTTGGCGAGGTTGATCTGGTGGGGGAAGTTCCACGGGGTGATCGCACCGACGACGCCCACGGCCTCACGGGCGATGGTGCGCCGGGTGGGGATGCCCATCGGCGACGCCACGCCGAGATCCTGGTTGTAAACGTAGGATTCGGCGGTATCCGCCGCGAACGCGAGGTCGTTGACCGGAACTTCGAGCTGGGCGATGCTGGTGAGCATCCGCGGCGCGCCGACCTCGGCGATGGTCAGGTCGCGCAGCTCTTCGAGGTGCTGCTGCATCGCCTCGCGCAATTGACGCACGCACCGCACCCGCAACTCGGTGTCCCGCGACCACTCCGTCTCATCGAAGGCGCGCCGCGCGGCGTCGATGGCGCGGCCCATGTCGTCGGCGTCGGCGTCCGCCGCGACCCCGAGCACCTCCTCGGTCGCGGGGTTGATCGTCGGGAACGTGCCGGTGCTGCCGGGCGACATCTTCCCGTCGATGAAAAGTGCGCTCACGCCGTCGGCCAACAAGGCCATCTCCCGCTCCCGTCTCTGCGACCAATCGAGCACGCGAAATCTCAGTGAACTTCAGTGGACACTTGTCCGATATTCTCCGATGGAACCATAGCCGTCCGGCTGTCGGCGGTGCAAGGGTCGATCGCGATCGGGGCGGCCGCCGCCCGAAAACACGACATTAAGCCGCATCTTTGCGGATCGGGGTTGCTTCCGGCGGAGTCGGTCCGATAGCTTGGACATGTGTCCAGCGATGCACTGGTGACGACCAAGTCCCAGGCCGATCACCAGGCCGGCCGGCCCACGCGGAACCGCCGCCAGGAGGAAACCTTCCGGAAGGTGCTCGCGGCGGGCATCGAGACGCTGCGTGAGAAGTCGTACGCCGACCTGACGGTGCGCGCGGTGGCAGCCCGCGCCAAAGTCGCCCCGGCCACCGCTTATACCTACTTCTCGTCGAAGAACCACCTCATCGCCGAGGTCTACCTCGACTTGGTGCGCCAGGTCCCCTACTTCACCGACGTCAACGACCCGATGCCCACCCGGGTGGAACAGGTGTTGCGCCACCTGGCCCTGGTGGTCGCCGACGAGCCCGAGGTCAGCGCCGCGTGCACGACGGCGTTGCTCAGCGGAGGCGCCGAGCCCGCGGTGCGGGCCGCGCGCGACCGGATCGGCGCGGAGATCCACCGTCGCATCGCATCCGCGATCGGCCCCGCCGCCGACCCCACCGCCGTGTCCGCGCTGGAGATGTCGTTCTTCGGCGCGCTCGTCCAGGCCGGAAGCGGCGAATTCACCTATCGCGAGATCGCCGACCGGCTGGCCTATGTGGTCAGGCTGATCCTCACCGGCGCCGGAGAGACTAGCCAGGAGACAAGCACCGAATGACCATCCATGTTGGCGACCACGAGCTGGTCCTCGATCCGTACGACTACGACTTCCACGAGGACCCGTACCCGTACTACAAGCGCCTCCGCGATGAGGCCCCGCTGTATCGCAACGAGAACCTGAACTTCTGGGCGTTGTCGCGGCACCAAGATGTGCTGCAGGGGTTCCGCAACAGCACGACGCTATCCAACAAGTACGGCGTCTCGCTGGACCCGGCATCGCGCGGGCCGCACGCATCGAAGACGATGTCCTTTCTGGCGATGGACGATCCCGCACATCTGCGACTGCGGACGCTGGTGTCAAAAGGCTTCACCCCCAGGCGAATTCGGGAACTCGAACCCCGGGTCACCGAGATCGCGGTACAACACCTGGACACGATGCTGGAAAAGGCCAGGTCTTCAGCGGACGGCACCGTCGACTACGTCGACGAGTTCGCCGGGAAGCTGCCCATGGACGTCATCTCGGAATTGATGGGTGTCCCCGAACCGGATCGAGTTCAGGTGCGCGCCTGGGCCGACGGGGTGATGCACCGCGCGGAGGGCGTCACCGACGTGCCGCCGGAGGCCGTCGAGGCCTCCATCAACCTGATCGTCTACTACCAGGGGATGGTCGCCGAGCGGCGCAAAAAGCTGACGGATGACCTGACCTCGGCGCTGCTGGAAGCCGAGATCGACGGCGACCGGCTCACCGACGAAGAAGTCCTCGGCTTCATGTTTCTGATGGTGATCGCCGGCAACGAGACGACCACCAAACTCCTTGCCAATGCCGCATTCTGGGGGCACAAAAACCCGGATCAGCTGACTCCGGTCTATGCCGACCTGTCGCTGGTGCCGCTGTGGGTCGAGGAGACCCTGCGCTACGACACGTCCAGCCAGATCCTGGCCCGCACCGTGTCCGGGGAGCTCACCCTCTACGACACGACCATTCCCGAGGGCGACGTCTTGCTGCTGTTGCCCGGTTCCGGCCATCGCGACGAGCGGGTCTTCGACAATCCCGACGACTATCTGATCGGGCGCGAAATCGGGCCCAAGCTATTGAGTTTCGGTAGTGGCGCACACTTCTGCCTGGGCGCGCATCTGGCGCGGATGGAAGCCCGGGTCGCGCTCACCGAGTTGTTCAAGCGAATCCGCGGATATCAGGTGGACGAGGCCAACGCCGTCCGCGTCCACTCCAGCAATGTCCGCGGATTCGCTCACCTACCGATGACCGTGGAGGTCCGCTGAATGCCCCGCTTTGACCCCCTGCCCGAACGCCGGCCGGCCATCGTGGCCGGCGCCTCGTTCGGCATCGGAGAGGCCACCGCCATCGAACTCGCGGCGCACGGCTTCCCTGTCGCGCTTGGTGCCCGCCGAGTCGAGAAGCTCAACGACATCGTGGGCAAGATCAACGCCGAAGGCGGCGAGGCCGTCGGATTCCACCTGGACGTCACCGACCCGAACTCGGTCAAATCCTTTGTTGCACAGTCGGTCGATGCACTGGGCGAGATCGAGGTGCTGGTGGCCGGCGCCGGCGACACGTACTTCGGCAAGCTCGCGGAGATCACCACCGACGAGTTCGAGTCGCAACTGCAGATCCACCTCGTCGGCGCCAACCGGCTGGCCGCCGCGGTGCTGCCGGGCATGCTGGAGCGCCGGCGTGGCGATTTGATTTTCGTCGGCTCCGACGTGGCCCTGCGCCAGCGGCCGCACATGGGTGCCTACGGCGCGGCGAAGGCCGCTCTCGTGGCGATGGTCACCAACTTCCAAATGGAGCTCGAGGGCACCGGCGTGCGGGCCTCGATCGTGCACCCCGGCCCGACGAAGACCTCGATGGGCTGGAGCCTGCCGGCCGAAAAGATCGGCCCCGCACTGGAGGACTGGGCCAAGTGGGGCCAGGCCCGCCATGACTACTTCCTGCGCGCGGCGGACCTGGCGCGCGCCATCACGTTCGTCGCCGAGACACCGCGCGGCGGGTTCATCGCGAACATGGAGCTTCAGCCCGAAGCCCCGTTGGCTGACAAGAAAGATCGACAGAAGCTCGCACTCGGCGAGGAGGGAATGCCGTCATGACAACCACCGCGATTGTTCCGCGGGTTTCCGGCGGTGCGGAAGAGCATGGTCACCTCGAGGAATTCCGCACCGACCCAATCGGTCTGATGAAGCGCGTCCGGGAGGAGTGCGGCGACGTCGGCTGGTTCCAGCTGGTCGACAAACACGTCATCCTGCTATCGGGCGCGGGCGCCAACGAATTCTTCTTCCGCTCCGCCGACGAGGATCTGGACCAGGCCGAGGCGTACCCGTTCATGACGCCGATCTTCGGCAAGGGCGTCGTCTTCGACGCCAGCCCCGAGCGGCGCAAGGAGATGCTGCACAACTCGGCCCTTCGCGGCGAGCAGATGAAGGGCCACGCCAGCACCATCGAGGGCGAAGTCAAGAAGATGATCGCCGACTGGGGCGACGCCGGCGAGATCGAGCTGCTCGACTTCTTCGCGGAGCTGACCATTTACACCTCGACCGCCTGCCTGATCGGGCTGAAGTTCCGTGAGCAGCTCGACCACCGCTTCGCGGAGTACTACCACGAGCTGGAACGTGGCACCGACCCGCTGTGCTACGTCGATCCCTACCTGCCGATCGAGAGCTTCAAGCGACGCGACGAGGCACGCGTCAAACTCGTTGCGCTGGTGCAGGAGATCATGGACCAGCGGCTGGCCAATCCGCCGAAGGACAAGGCCGACCGGGACATGCTCGACGTGCTGGTCTCGATCAAGGACGAAGATGGCAATCCGCGGTTCTCCGCCGACGAGGTCACCGGGATGTTCATCTCGCTGATGTTCGCCGGGCACCACACCAGCTCGGGAACCTCGGCGTGGACGCTGATCGAATTGATCCGCCATCCCGACGTGTACGCCGAGGTGCTCGCCGAGCTCGAGGAGCTCTACGCCGACGGCCAAGAGGTGAGTTTCCATGCGCTGCGGTCGATTCCGAAGCTGGATAACGTGGTCAAGGAGACCCTGCGGCTACACCCGCCGCTGATCATTCTGATGCGGGTGGCCCAGGGCGAGTTCGAGGTCGAGGGCTTCGGAATCCACAAGGGCGACTACGTCGCCGCGTCCCCGGCGATCAGCAACCGGATCCCCGAGGACTTCCCCGATCCGGACGCCTTCAAGCCCGACCGCTACAACAAGCCCGAACAGGCCGACATCGTCAACCGGTGGACCTGGATTCCGTTCGGCGCGGGGCGGCACCGGTGCGTCGGCGCCGCTTTCGCCCAGATGCAGATCAAGGCGATCTTCTCGGTTCTGCTGCGCGAGTACGAATTCGAGATGGCGCAGCCGGCCGACAGCTACCACAACGACCACTCCAAGATGGTCGTCCAGCTCGCGCGGCCGGCGAAGGTCCGCTACCGCAAGCGCCAGAAGTAGGTTCCCCCATGGGATTCAGGATCGAAGCCGATCTGGATTTGTGTCAGGGCCATGCCATGTGCGAACTGGAGGCGCCGGACTATTTCCGGGTGCCCAAGCGCGGCAAGGTCGAGATCCTCGACCCGGAACCGCCGGAAGACGCCCGCGACGAAGTCGAGCGCGCGGTCGATATGTGCCCAACGCATGCACTGTTCATCAAAGAGAAAGAAGACTGACCATGGAGTCATCACGCGACGAACTCGAGGCATGGGTCGACCGCTGGCTGCAGGCCAACAAGGACTGCGAGAAGGCCGGTGACTGGCGGCCGTTGGCGGACTTCTACGCCCAGGACGCCACCTACGGCTGGAACATCGGGCCCAAGGAAGACGTGATGTGCGTCGGCGTCGACGAGATCCGCGACATCGCCCTCGGGATGGAGATGGAGGGCCTGGAGAACTGGGTGTACGAGTACCAGAAGGTGCTCATCGACGAGAAGCAGGGCGAGATCGTCGGCTTCTGGAAGCAGATCGTCAACAAGTCCGACGGCACCCAGGATGAGATCTACGGCATCGGC
>NZ_LZKH01000205.1:0-82772 GCF_001672745.1 Mycobacterium sp. E1386 | reverse complement strand
CAACGGTATTGGGGGAGGGGACCAAGAAACTCTCCAAGCGCGACCCGCAGTCGAATCTGTTCGCCCACCGCGACCGCGGCTTCATCCCCGAGGGGCTGCTGAACTATCTCGCGTTGCTCGGCTGGGCGATCGCCGACGACCACGACCTGTTCAGTCTCGACGAAATGGTCGCCGCGTTCGACGTCGTCGACGTCAATTCCAACCCGGCCCGCTTCGATCAGAAGAAGGCCGACGCCCTCAACGGTGAGCACATCCGCATGCTCGAGCCCGCGGATTTCGCGCGCCGGCTGCGCGACTACTTCGACGTCCACGGACATCGCGTCGGATTGGACGGCGCGGCGTTCGCCACCGCCGCCGACCTGGTCCAGACGCGCATCGTCGTGCTCGCCGACGCGTGGGACCTGCTCAGGTTCCTCAACGACGACGAATACGCCATCGACCCCAAGGCCGCCGCCAAGGAGCTCGGTCCGGACGCCGCCGCGGTGCTGGACGCCGCGCTGGCGGCGCTGGACGGCGTGACGGACTGGACCACGGCGCAGATCGAGGCCGCCCTCAAGGGTGCGCTCATCGAAAGCCTCGGCCTCAAACCGCGTAAGGCGTTCGGTCCGATCCGGGTGGCCGCCACGGGAACGACGGTCAGCCCGCCGTTGTTCGAATCGCTGGAGCTGCTCGGCCGTGACCGCAGCGTGCAGCGGCTACGCGCCGCACGCGAAACGGTCGCCGGATAGGCCCTAGACCTCGCGGGCCTCGCATGCGGATTGTCCCGAGAGTCTTTGGTAGTCTGCACTGCGGCTCACAAAGGCCGACAACGGTTGGCGGCAGCGGTCTTCCGAGCAGCTCGATGCGGCTCCAAATGACCGTTGACCAGCGGTTTTAGGCAGCCAATGGGGTATGGTGTAATTGGCAACACAGCTGATTCTGGTTCAGCCATTCTAGGTTCGAGTCCTGGTACCCCAGCAAAATCTCGCCACCTCAAGCGATTAGGTGGGGTTTGGAGCGTGAGCTATGCTGACTCTCCGGATCGTGTCCGGCCCCGTCGTCTAGCGGCCTAGGACGCCGCCCTCTCACGGCGGTAGCGTGGGTTCGAATCCCATCGGGGCTACAAAAAATTATTGGCCGGTGCCCAGCACTGCCGGTGCGGTGGATCCACCCACGGGCATGGCCGGCAGACCGAGTTTGCGGTGATCCCACGAGCGGTCGCGGTGGGCGAACAGATTCGACTGCGGGTCGCGCTTGGAGAGTTTCTTGGTCCCCTCCCCCAATACCGTTGGCAGGTGCGCGAACTCCGGGATGCGCTCGGCCACGCCGATCCGGATCAGCGACTGGTACAGCGCGAGCTGACGCGGCGTGGAGGGCAGCAGGTCCTCGCCCCGCAGCACGTGGGTGATTTTCATCAGCGCGTCGTCGCAGGGGTTGACCAAGGTGTACAACGGATCTCCGTTGGCGCGGGTCAGCGCGAAGTCCGGCACGGCGCCCGCGGCGAAATTGGTGGGTCCGCGCACCAGGTCGTGCCAGCCGAGGTCTTCGTCGGGCATCCGCAGCCGCACCACCGGCTTGCGGCCCTCGGCCAGGAAAGCGGCGCGCTGGGCATCGGTCAGCTGCCGGTCGAAGTTGTCGTACCCCAGTTTGGGGTTGCGGCCCGCCGCGATGTGGCGCGCCTCAACCTCTTCCGGCGTCGAGAAAGCGTAGTAGGCCTCGCCCGCTTCGAGCAGCTTGGCCACCACGTCCCGGTAGATCTCTTTGCGCTGCGACTGCCGGTATGGGCCGTAGGGCCCGCCGACCTCGGGCCCCTCGTCCCAGTCGAGGCCCAGCCAGCGCAGCGCGTCGAGCAGCGCCAGATAGCTTTCCTCGCTGTCGCGTTCGGCGTCGGTGTCCTCGATGCGGAAGACGAAGGTGCCACCCGTGTGCCGGGCGTAGGCCCAGTTGAACAGCGCGGTGCGGACCATCCCGACGTGCGGGGTGCCGGTAGGCGACGGGCAGAACCTGACGCGGACTTTCGTTTCGGTAGTCACGACTTTCCCTTACGGACCACGGGATTGGTGAGGGTACCGATGCCCTCGATGGTGACGGAGACCGTGTCGCCGTCCTCGATCGGACCGACCCCGGCCGGCGTTCCGGTGAGGATGAGGTCGCCGGGCAACAGGGTCATCACGGCCGAGATCCACTCGACGATGGCGCCGACGTCGTGAATCATCAGAGAGGTACGGCTGTGTTGCTTCACCGCGCCGTTGACGTCGGTGCGGATTTCGAGATCAGCCGGATCGACGTCGGTGACGATCCACGGACCCACCGGACAGAAGGTGTCGTGCCCTTTGGCCCGGGTCCACTGGCCGTCGGCCTTCTGTTGGTCGCGCGCCGACACGTCGTTTCCGATGGTGTAGCCCAGGATGCTGTCGGCGGCCTCGGCCGCCGAGACGTCCTTGCAGGGCCTGCCGATGACCGCGGCCAGCTCGCCCTCGAAATGCACGGGTGATGCGTTGGCGGGCAACCGGATCGGCACGTTGGGTCCGACGATGGCCGTATTGGGCTTGAGGAAGATGATGGGATCCGGCGCCGCGGGGCCGGTGAGCTCGGTCATCTCGGCGATGTGATCGGCGTAGTTCTTGCCGATGCAGACCACCTTGCTGGCCAGTATCGGAGCCAGCAACCGCACATCGGCCAGCGGCCACGATCGGCCGGTGAAGTTCGGCGTGCCAAAGGGATGCTCGGCGATCTCGCGGGCGATCATGGCGGCGGGATCGGCGAGTTCGCCCTCGATGCTGACGAAGGCGACACCGTCCGGGCTGGCGATTCGACCAAGGCGCATTTGGTTGAGCCTACTGATGAGTGGTTTGGGCGTCGCAAAGGCAGCAGGCACACGGTAATTACCAGCGCTTTTCGGGGCGTGTGCGAGCATTGGGGATGCAACCGGCAACGACCACGACGCGTGAACTGGGTGCGGGCGGGCGCTGGTCGATCATGGTCGTATCGCTGGTGGCCACGGCGAGCTCCTTCCTCTTCATCAACGGCGTCGCGTTCTTGATTCCCTCGCTACAGACCGCGCGTGGAATCCCGCTCGACGAGGCCGGTCTGCTGTCCTCCATGCCGAGCTGGGGCATGGTGGTGACGCTGGTGTTGTGGGGCTACGTGCTCGACCGCGTGGGCGAGCGGATGGTGATGGCCGCGGGTTCGGCGCTGACCGCGGTGGCGGCCTACGCCGCGGCCTCGGCACATTCGATGGTGTTGATCGCCGTCTATTTGTTCCTCGGCGGCATGGCCGCGGCCAGTTGCAACACCGCCGGCGGGCGACTGGTGTCGGCGTGGTTCCCGCCGCACCAACGCGGCCTGGCCATGGGCTTCCGCCAAACCGCGCAACCCCTCGGAATCGCCTTGGGAGCGCTGGTAATTCCGGAGCTGGCCGAACACGGCCCGGCTGCGGGGCTCAGATTCACGGCCTTGGCGTGCGCGTTCGGGGCGGTAGCGAGTGCGGTCGGCATCATCGACCCGCCGCGCAAGCCCCGGGAGAAGGCCACCGATTCCGAACTGGCAAGTCCCTACCGAGGGTCGTTGGTGCTGTGGCGAATTCACACCGTGGCGGGCCTGATGATGGTTCCGCAGACGGTGACCGTCACGTTCATGCTGGTATGGCTGATCAAGAATCTGCATTGGTCGGTCGCGGCCGCCGGCAGTCTGGTGACCCTTTCGCAACTGCTGGGCGCACTCGGCCGCGTGCTGGTGGGCCGCTGGTCCGACCGCATCGGCTCGCGCATGCGACCGGTCCGCATCATCGCGGGCGCCGCCGCGGTCACCCTCTTCCTGCTGGCCTGGGCCGACCTCCTGAATTCGAGTTGGCAGGCGCCCCTGATGGTCGCCATCTCGGTGATCGCCGTGCTGGACAACGGTTTGGAGGCCACGGCCATCACCGAATTCGCCGGGCCGTTCTGGAGCGGGCGCGCCCTGGGCATTCAAAACACCACCCAGCGGGTGCTGGCCGCGGCCGCGCCACCGCTCTTCGGTGCGTTGATCACCGCCGCGAAATATCCGAACGCGTGGATATTGTGCGGACTGTTTCCGGTGGCCGCGGTGCCATTGGTGCCGGCGCGGTTGCTCCCGCCCGGCCTGGAAACTACAGCCCGGCGGCAATCCGTTCGCCGACTTCGGTGGTGGCGAGCCGTTCGCTCCCACGCGTGGAGAGATAGGCCTCGACAGCCCGATCCACCCGCCTAGCCGCATCGTCCTCGCCGAGATGGGCGAGCAGCAACGCCACCGACATGATCGCCGCGGTCGGATCGGCGATACCCTGACCGGCGATGTCCGGCGCGCTGCCGTGCACCGGCTCGAACATCGACGGGTTGGTCCGGGTGGCGTCGATGTTTCCGCTGGCGGCCAAGCCAATTCCGCCGCACACCGCCGCCGCCAGGTCGGTGATGATGTCACCGAACAGGTTGTCGGTGACGATCACGTCAAAGCGACCGGGATCGGTGACCATGAAGATGGTGGCGGCGTCAACGTGTTGGTAGGCGACCTCGACGTCGGGGTAGTCCTCCCCGACCTCGGCCACGATCCGCGACCACAGCTTCCCGGCGAAGGTCAGCACGTTGGTCTTGTGCACCAGCGTCAGGTGCTTGCGGCGGCGCTGGGCGCGTTCGAAGGCATCGGCCACCACGCGCCGCACGCCGAAGGCGGTGTTGAGGCTGACCTCGGTGGCCACCTCGTGCGGCGTTCCGGTGCGAATCGCGCCGCCGGTGCCGGTGTAGGGGCCCTCGGTCCCCTCGCGCACCACCACGAAATCGATGTGCGGGTTCCCCGCGAGCGGACTGCTCACGCCGGGATACAGCCGGCCCGGTCGCAGGTTGACGTGATGATCCAGTTCAAAACGCAGGCGCAGCAACAGACCCCGCTCCAGCACACCGCTGGGCACCGACGGGTCGCCGATCGCCCCGAGCAGAATGGCGTCGTGCTGGCGCAGCTCGGCGAGCACCGATTCCGGTAACAACTCACCGGTGGCGTGAAAACGCCGGGCGCCCAGGTCATAATCGGTCTTCTCGACACCCGGCAACACCGCGTCAAGGACTTTGAGCGCCTCGGCCGTCACTTCCGGGCCGATACCGTCGCCGCCGATAACCGCGAGTTTCACGACAGATCAACCACCTCAAGCTTGTTGGCGCCCACCGCCGCGCCGATCGCCGACCGCACCTCGCTCGGCACGTCACGGTCGAGCCGCAACAGAATCGTCGCGCCCGGGCCCTCGGCGTCCTCGGAGAGTTGCGCGGCTTGGATGTTCACGCCCGCCGAGCCGAGCAGGGTCCCGATCTTGCCCAGCGCCCCGGGCTGGTCGACGTAGTTGATCACCAGGTTGGTGCCGCGTGCCCGCAGGTCGAAGTTGCGGCCGTTGATCTGCACGATCTTCTCCACCAGCTGCGGCCCGGACAGGGTTCCGGCCACGTTGACCGCGGTGCCGTCGTGGGCGACCGCGCGCACGTCGACGACGCTGCGGTGGTTCGGGCTCTCCGAAGCCGTCGTCAGCTCGGCGGTGACGCCGCGTTCCTCGGCCAGCGCCGGCGCGTTGACGAACGTGACCGGCCCCTCTACCACCGCCGAGAACAGTCCGCGCAGAGCCGAAAGCTTAAGCACCTCAACGTCTTCGGAGGCAAGCTCGCCACGCACCTGTACCGACACCGACACCGGCGGCCCGTCGGACAGCGAGGCGGCCAGCACCCCGAGCTTGCGCACCAGGTCCAGCCAGGGCGCCACCTCTTCGTTGACCACGCCGCCGCCGACGTTGACGGCATCGGGGACGAATTCACCGGCCAGCGCGAGCTTCACGCTTGCGGCGACGTCGGTGCCCGCCCGGTCCTGCGCCTCGGAGGTGGACGCACCCAGGTGCGGCGTGACCACCACCTGCGGCAGCTCGAACAGCGGGCTATCGGTGCACGGCTCCTTGGCGAAGACGTCGATACCGGCCGCGCGGACGTGTCCGCTGCTCACCGCTTCGGCCAGCGCGGCCTCGTCCACCAGGCCGCCGCGGGCGGCGTTGACGATGATGACGCCTGGCTTGGTCTTCGCCAGCGCCTCCTTGCCGATCAGGCCCGCCGTCTCGGGCGTCTTCGGCAGGTGCACCGAGATGAAGTCGGCGCGCCCGAGGAGGTCGTCGAGGGGCAGCAGTTCGATGCCCAGCTGAGCGGCCCGGGCCGGCGAGACGTAGGGGTCGTAGGCGATGAGGTGGGTGCCGAAGGCCGTCAATCGTTGGGCGACCAACTGCCCGATCCGGCCCAGCCCCACCACCCCGACCGTCTTGCCGAAAATCTCGGTGCCGTTGAACGACGACCGCTTCCAGGCGTGCTCGCGCAACGAGGCGTCGGCCGCCGGGATCTGCCGGGCGGCGGCCAAGAGCAGCGCCAACGCGTGCTCGGCGGCGCTATGGATGTTGGAGGTGGGGGCGTTGACCACCAGCACGCCACGCTCGGTCGCGGCGGCCACGTCGACGTTGTCCAGCCCCACCCCGGCGCGGGCAACGATCTTCAGCTTGGGCGCGGCGGCCAGCACCTCGGCGTCGACGGTGGTGGCCGAGCGCACCAGCAGCGCGTCGGCCTCGCCCACCGCGGCCAGCAGCTTTTCCCGATCCGGCCCGTCTACCCAGCGCACCTCGACCTGGTCTCCCAGGGCGGCGACAGTCGATTGGGCGAGTTTGTCGGCGATCAATACAACAGGCAGATTCACCCGGCCAGCCTAACGGCTCCGTTTGACGGGCATCGACGGGCTCACCACTGCCATAACCTGCGACGACGGCCGTTGGGCGCGGGCCGGCGAGGTCCTACGATGCGCTGATGACCAAACTCGCGATCATCTACTATTCGGCCACCGGGCATAACACCGCGATGGCACAACGCGTGGCCGCCGCAGCCGAGTCCGCCGGCGCCGAAGTCCGGCTGCGGCACGTCGCCGAGACCCGCGACCCGGAATCGTTCGCCCAGAACCCCGCCTGGACCGCGAATTACGAAGCGACGAAGGACCTTCCGGCGGCTTCCGGTGAGGACATCGTCTGGGCCGACGCGGTGATCTTCGGTTCGCCGACCCGCTTCGGCTCTCCCGCTGCGCAATTGCGCAACTTCCTGGACTCGCTCGGCGGGCTGTGGGCCGAGGGCAAGCTCGCGGACAAGGTGTACGCGGCCTTCACGTCGTCCAACACGGTGCACGGCGGTCAGGAGACCACGCTGCTGTCGCTCTACATCACCCTGATGCATTTCGGCGGCATCATCGTCCCGCCCGGCTACACCGACCCGGTGAAGTTCGTCGACGGCAATCCGTATGGGGTGAGCCTGGTCTCCACCCACGACAACATCAACGAGTTCGACGACGCCACCGGGAACGCCCTGGACCACCTGGCCCGCCGCGTGGTCGAAACCGCCGGCCGGCTCCGCGACACATAAACCACGCACACGACACGCCGTAAACGGTCGCCGTGGTTTAAGTTTCGCGGACGGGCGGCCTGCGGACAGCTACGCCGTCTCGGTGATGGGCCGGTCGACCCAGCTCATCAGGTCGCGCAGCTTCTTGCCGGTCACCTCGATGGGGTGCTCGGCGTTCTCCCTGCGCAGCCGTTCGAGTTCCTTATTGCCGCCTTCGACGTTGGCGACCAGCTTCTTGGTGAAGGTGCCGTCCTGGATATCGCGCAGGATTTCGCGCATCCGCTCTTTGGTGCCGGCGTCGATGACCCGCGGCCCCGACAGATAGCCGCCGAACTCCGCGGTGTCGGACACCGAGTAGTTCATCCGCGCAATGCCGCCCTCGTACATCAGGTCGACGATGAGCTTGAGCTCGTGCAGCACCTCGAAGTAGGCCATCTCCGGCGGGTAGCCCGCCTCCACCATGACGTCGAAACCGGTCTTCACCAATTCCTCTGTGCCGCCGCATAACACAGCCTGCTCACCGAACAGGTCGGTCTCGGTCTCGTCCTTGAACGTGGTCTTGATGACGCCGGCGCGGGTGCCCCCGATGGCCTTGGCGTAGGACAGCGCCAGCGCCTCGCCGTTGCCGTTCGGGTCCTGGTCGACCGCGATCAGGCACGGCACACCCTTGCCGTCGACGAACTGGCGGCGCACCAGGTGGCCGGGACCCTTCGGCGCCACCATCGCCACGGTGACGTCGGCGGGCGGCTTGATCAGACCGAAGTGGATGTTGAGCCCGTGCCCGAAGAACAGTGCGTCACCGGGCTTGAGGTTGGGCTCGATGTCGTTCTTGAAGATGTCCGCCTGCGCGGTGTCGGGCGCCAGCAGCATGATGACGTCGGCCCACTTGGCCACCTCGGCGGGGGTGTCGACGTCCAGGCCCTGCTCCTCGACCTTGGCCCGCGACTTCGAACCCTCCTTCAGCCCGACGCGCACCTGCACACCGGAGTCGCGCAGGCTCAGCGAGTGCGCGTGCCCTTGGCTGCCGTAACCGATCACACCGACCTTGCGGCCCTGGATGATCGACAGGTCTGCGTCGTCGTCGTAGAACATTTCTAGTGCCACTGTTGAATATCTCCTTGTGTGTTACTTGGCCGTGGCGATGCCGCGCGGACCGCGGGACAACGACACCACTCCCGATTGGACTATCTCGCGTATACCGAACGGTTCCAGCACCCGCAGCAGCGCCTCGATCTTGCCGCGATCACCGGTCGCCTCGATGGTCAGCGCCTCGGTCGATACGTCGATCACCTTGGCGCGGAAGAGGTTCACCGCTTCGATCACCTGACTGCGGGTGCCGGCGTCGGCGCGCACCTTGATCAGCGCCAGCTCGCGCGACACCGCGGCACCCTCGTCGAGCTCGACGATTTTGATGACATTGATCAGCTTGTTGAGTTGCTTGGTGATCTGCTCGAGCGGGGTCTCCTCGGCGCTGACCACAATCGTCATGCGCGACATGTCCTTTTGCTCGGTGGCACCGACGGCAAGCGACTCGATGTTGAAACCGCGCCGGGAGAACAGCGCCGCCACGCGCGCGAGCACACCTGGCTTGTCCTCCACCAACACCGACAGCGTGTGGGTGTGCATCAGGCGTGCCCTTCGCTCTCGTCGTCGAACAGCGGGCGAATGCCGCGGGCGGCCTGGATCTCGTCGTTGCTGGTGCCGGCGGCCACCATCGGCCACACCTGCGCGTCGGCACCGACGATGAAGTCGATCACCACCGGACGGTCGGTGATCGCCCGGGCCTGGTTTATCACGTCCTCGACGTCTTCCTCACGCTCGCAACGCAATCCGACGCAACCCAGCGCCTCCGCCAGTTTCACGAAGTCCGGGATGCGATGCGAGTGCGTGGCCAGGTCCGTCTGCGAATACCGCTCCTCGTAGAACAGCGTCTGCCACTGGCGCACCATGCCCAGGTTGCCGTTGTTGATCAGCGCCACCTTGATCGGCACGCCCTCGATCGCGCAGGTGGCCAACTCCTGGTTGGTCATCTGGAAGCAGCCGTCGCCGTCGATGGCCCACACCTCGGCCTCCGGGCGAGCCATCTTGGCCCCCATGGCCGCCGGGATGGCGAACCCCATGGTGCCCAGCCCGCCGGAGTTGATCCAGGTGCGCGGGTTCTCATACGAGATGAACTGCGCCGCCCACATCTGGTGCTGGCCCACCCCGGCGACGTACACCGCGTCGGGGCCGGCGATCTGGCCGAGCTTTTCGATGACGTATTCCGGGCCGAGGCTGCCGTCGCTCTGCGGGTCGTAGCTCAGCGGGTAGGTGGACTGGACGCTGTCCAGATAGGCCCACCATTCCGTCATGTCTGGGATTGCCGCGGTGCCGGAATGCTCGTAGTGCCGCAGCATCGCGATCAGGTCGGCGATGACCGCTTTGACGTCGCCGACGATCGGCACGTCGGCATGGCGGTTCTTGCCGATCTCGGCCGGGTCGATGTCGGCGTGGATGACCTTCGCCTCCGGCGCGAAGGTGTCGAGCTTGCCGGTCACCCGGTCGTCGAAGCGGGTGCCCAGGGCGATGAGCAGGTCGCTGCGCTGCAGCGCCGCCACCGCGGCGACCGTGCCGTGCATGCCGGGCATGCCCATGTGCTGCCGATGACTGTCGGGAAACGCGCCCCGCGCCATCAGCGTGGTGACCACCGGGATGCCGGTCAGCTCGGCCAGCTCGCGCAGCTGCTCGGTCGCCTCGCCGCGGATGACGCCGCCGCCGACGTAGAGAACGGGCTTGCGGGCGTCCGCGATCAGCTTGGCGGCCTCGCGGATCTGCCGGTTGTGCGGCTTGGTGTTCGGCTTGTAGCCGGGCAGGTCCATGCGCGGCGGCCAGCTGAAAGTGCACTGCCCCTGCAGCACGTCTTTGGGGATGTCGACGAGCACCGCGCCCGGACGGCCCGATGCGGCGATGTGGAAGGCCTCGGCCATCACCTGGGGGATCTCGTCGCCCGAGCGGACCAGGAAGTTGTGCTTGGTAATCGGCATCGTGATGCCCGAGATGTCGGCTTCCTGGAAGGCGTCGGTGCCGATCAGGGTGCGACCGACCTGGCCGGTGATGGCGACCACGGGCACCGAGTCCATCTGGGCGTCGGCCAGCGGCGTCACGAGATTGGTGGCGCCGGGGCCCGATGTGGCCATCATGACGCCGACCTTGCCGGTGGCGTGCGCGTAGCCGCTGGCGGCGTGGCCGGCGCCCTGCTCGTGGCGAACCAGCACGTGGCGAAGCTTTTTCGAGTCGAACAGCGGGTCGTAAACCGGCAACACGGCGCCACCGGGAATCCCGAAGATCACCTCGACGCCGAGTTCCTCCAGCGACCGGATCACCGACTGGGCGCCGGTAAGTTTCTCGGGCCCAACACGTTTCGGCTTCTTTGTGGGGGCGGCGGCGGGGGTTTCCGCCGCGTCCGAGGCGATGTCAGCGGCACGCTCCGGCTGGGTGGCGTGCTGCCTGGTTGGTGCGCTCACTGTCTTTCGTCCTTATTCACTCTGGGAGTCTCGCTGGGGGCAACAAAAAACCCCCGACAGCTCTTCTGCTGCACGAGGGTTGCGCGTTGGTCTGGATAGCTTCAAATGCCGAAGAGGCTAGTCAGGCACCAACGCGCCGACTAATTACTACGAGCATCCCGGGCTGTCCGGCGGTATCCATAACGTCCGACGTTAGCCTTCGCACAGCTCAGCAGTCAAATCCGCTGCCGTCGGCTCGCGCGGAGATCCGGTGCCCCGAGCCGGGTGAAATGATGGTCGGGTGGCTACCGGTTCGTCTTCCCACACGCCCGTGGTGATCAAGGTCTCGCCCATCGCGCACCTTGCCGTCGGATTCTTGACCCTGGGGTTGCTGATCCCGGTGATGCTGTGGCCGCTGTCCGTGCCGCTGCTGGTGATACCCGTGCTGTTGTCGGCAATGATCGTCCGACTACGCACCGTCGCCGACGATCGAGGCGTGACGGTCCGCACGCTGCTGGGCAGCCAGACCGTGCAGTGGGATGACATCGACGGGCTGCGCTTCCATCGGGGCTCCTGGGCACGCGCGCACCTCAAGAGCGGCGCGGATTTGCGGTTGCCCGCGGTGACGTTCGCGACCCTGCCTCAGCTGACCGAGGCCAGCTCCGGGCGCGTGCCCAACCCCTATCAGTGAGGAATCAGGCGATCGGGTTGACCCCGTTGAGCAGCACCCACACCGCGATGCCGGCGGCGATGCCCACCAGTAGGGCGACAAACGACCCGATGAACGGACGATGGGCCCAGCCCCGCCGCGCGTCGAGCCCGTAACGGCCGGGCCCGCACAGGATGACCGCGACGGCCAGGACGATCAGAGTGATCTGGTATTCGTGCCCGTCCGGCAGGAAGTACGTGAAGGTGTGCGGATGCGGGCGCGCCGTGATGGTGGCCAGCAGGCCGTTGATCAGGAAGGCCAGGGCCCCGGCCGCGGCCAGCGGAGTGAACAGCCCCAGCACCAGCAGCACACCGGCGACGAGCTCGCCGCCCGCACTGACGTAGGCGAGGATGTCGGCGTGCTGGTAGCCGACGTCGGACAGCGAGTTCTTGAACCCGCCCACCCCGGAGCCGCCCCACCAGCCGAAGAGCTTCTGCAACCCGTGGGCGGCCAGCACGACACCGAGGCCGACCCGCAGTATCAGCAAACCCAGATGCTGGGTGCCGCGCCGGCCGACGTCGTGCAGCCGGTCGTGGTGGTCGTCCCCGTCGATCTCGGCGGGCTCGGCGGCCGCGTGCCGGGCGGACTGCGGCTGGACGTAGGGCAGGGGCTCCTGCTGGTCGAGCACGTTGTAACCCGTCGCCCTGGGGCCGCCCACGCCCGCGTGGTCGCCCATGTAGGGGATGACGGTGGTGGTTCCGGTGGAGGGGTTGAAGTCGCCGGGGTAACCGACGGGCGTCAGATCATCTTCGGGGTCAACCACACGCGCCGTCGCGGGGCGTCCCGGGGTTGGCTCCGGGGATTCGCCGGGCCGCTGCCAATGTCCGTCATTCGGTTGACTGGTCACGCGTGACAGGGTAAGGGCAATTGTCGCTGAATTGGGGATTTGAGCGGCGCTTTCGCCAGGCAATCGGTGGTTTGCCCGCCAAACCGGCGCGGATCGGCCCGAAATTAGCCCGCTCGCGGCTCCAGCGGGTACCAAACGGCACATTTCGGGTCCCGAAGGCGGGCCGTGGGCGGCGCCAGAAGTGTTCCGCTGGTGTGGCGCCGGGCGGGCAGGCCCATGCGTGTGGCGGCGGCGGGCGCACTATCCGTAGCCTGTCGGTCATGCGACTACGGCGCTCGGTTCGGTGCGGGTTTGCCGCGCTCTGCGCGGTGGCGCTCGTCGCGAGCGGCTGCGCGCGGTTCAACGACGCCCAGTCGCAGCCTTTCACCACCAACCCGGAACTCAAGCCCCAACCCAGCTCGACGCCTCCCCCGCCGCCGCCGCTGCCGCCCACGCCGTTCCCCAAGGCGTGCCCGGCTCCCGGCGTGATGCAGGGCTGCCTGGAGAGCACCAGCGGACTGATCATGGGGCCCGACAGCAAAACCGCGCTGGTGGCCGAGCGCACCACCGGCGCCGTCAAGGAGATCTCGGTCAGCGCCGAGCCGAAGGTGAAGATGGTCATCCCGGTCGACCCGTCCGGCGACGGCGGCTTGATGGACATCGTGCTGTCACCGACCTATGCGCAAGACCGGCTGATGTACGCCTACATCAGCACGCCCACGGACAATCGGGTGATCCGGGTGGCCGATGGCGACATCCCCAAGGACATCCTCACCGGTATCCCCAAGGGGGCCACCGGCAATACCGGAGCGCTGATCTTCACCAGCCCCACCACGTTGGTGGTGCTGACAGGTGACGCGGGTAACCCCGCGGCCGCCGCCGACCCCAAATCGCTGGCGGGCAAGGTCCTTCGCATCGAGCAGCCGACCACGATCGGCCAGGCGCCGCCCACCACGGCGCTGTCGGGTGTGGGCTCCGGCGGCGGCCTGTGCATCGACCCCGTGGACGGCTCGTTGTACGTCGCCGACCGCACGCCGACGGCGGACCGGTTGCAGCGCATCACCAAGGCTTCCGAGGTCTCCACGGTGTGGACATGGCCGGACAAACCCGGCGTGGCCGGCTGCGCGGCGATGGACGGCACAGTGCTGGTCAACCTGATCAACACCAAACTGACGGTGGCCGTGCGGCTGGCGCCGGCGACGGGTGCGGTCACCGGGGAACCCGACGTGGTGCGCAAGGACACCCATGCCCACGCGTGGGCGCTGCGGATGTCACCCGACGGAAACGTCTGGGGCGCAACGGTCAACAAAACCGCCGGAGATGCCGAGAAGCTCGACGATGTGGTGTTCCCGTTGTTCCCGCAGGGCGGCGGCTTCCCGCGCAACAACGACGACAAGACCTAATCGGGTTTTGCGGAGCACGCCACACCCGTACCGTGGACGAACCACCACATGATTCGCGAATTCGATATCGCGGGTGATATCCCTTCCGAGACTCGCCTAATGATCGGCTGACGTCTCGCGCGCCCCGCCGAGTTGCTCCTGGTGGGCCGGCTAGCCCTGCCCGCAGGCGGCCAGCACCAGTTCGCGCACCCGTGCCGCGTCGGCCTGGCCCCGGGTGGCCTTCATCACCGCGCCGACGATCGCGCCCGCCGCGGCCACCTTGCCACCGCGGATCTTCTCCGCCACATCGGGATTCGCGGCCAGCGCCTCGTCGACCGCGGCCTGGGTCACCGAATCGTCGCGCACCAGCTCGAGGCCGCGGGATGTCATCACCTGTTGGGGTTCGCCCTCGCCGGCCAACACCCCCTCCACCACCTGGCGGGCCAGCTTGTTGGACAACTTGCCCTCGTCGACCAGTGCGATCACCGCGGCGACCTGGGCCGGGGTGATGGCCAGTTCGTCCAGGCCGATGTTCGCTTCATTGGCCTTCTGCACCAAGAAGTTTCCCCACCACGCGCGCGCCTGCTCGCTGGCCGCGCCGTGCTTGACGGTCTCCATGACCAGTTCCACGGCGCCGGCGTTGACCAGATCGCGCATCACCTCGTCGGAAACGCCCCACTCCTGCTGAATCCTCTTGCGGCTCAACCACGGTAGCTCGGGAATCGTCTGACGCAGCTGCTCGACCAACTCGCGGCTGGGCGCGACCGGTTCCAGGTCGGGCTCGGGGAAATAGCGGTAGTCCTGGGCTGTCTCCTTGGCACGGCCCGGGCTGGTGTACCCCGCCTCGTGAAAGTGCCTGGTCTCCTGAATGATCCGACCCCCGGATGCGAGGACCGCGGCCTGCCGTTGCATCTCGTAACGCACCGCCACCTCGACGCTTTTCAGCGAGTTGACGTTCTTGGTCTCGGTGCGCGTGCCGAACTCGGTCGTCCCGGTCGGCATCAGCGACACGTTGGAGTCGCAACGCATCGAACCCTGGTCCATCCGAACATCGGATACGTCCAAGGCGCGCAACAGGTCTCGCAGGGCCGTGACGTAGGCGCGGGCGATCTGCGGGGCCCGGGCGCCGGCACCCACGATGGGCTTCGTCACGATCTCGATCAGCGGCACGCCGGCCCGGTTGTAGTCGAGCAGCGACGTGGTGGCGCCGTGGATCCGGCCGGTCTCACTGCCCAGGTGGGTCAGCTTGCCGGTGTCTTCCTCCATGTGCGCGCGCTCGATCTCGACCCGCCAGGTGGTGCCGTCGTCCAACGGCGCTTCGAGGTACCCGTTGATGGCGATCGGCTCGTCGTACTGGGAGATCTGGTAGTTCTTCGGCATGTCCGGGTAGAAGTAGTTCTTCCGGGCGAAGCGGCACCAGGGCACGATCTCGCAGTTCAGCGCCAGTCCGATCCGGATGGCCGATTCCACCGCCGTGCGGTTGAGCACCGGCAGCGATCCGGGCAGGCCGAGGCACACGGGGCATACCTGGGTGTTGGGTTCGGCGCCGAAGGCGGTGGAGCAGCCGCAGAACATCTTGGTGACCGTCGACAGCTCGACGTGCACCTCGAGGCCGAGTACCGGGTCGAAGCGCGCGATGACGTCGTCGTAGTCCATGAGATCGGCGCTGGCAGCAACACTCATGCCGTCGATCGTAGTGGTGACCGCGAGCGCGGCGGAGCCGGGCGAAGCGGGTCACCACCATCAGGCGTAGTGGTGACCGCGAGCCCGGTGGAGCCGGGCGATGCGGGTCACCACCATCAGGCGTAGTGGTGACCGCGAGCGCGGCGGAGCCGGGCGAAGCGGGTCACCACCATCAGGCGTAGTGGTGACCGCGAGCGCAGCGGAGCCGGGCGAAGCGGGTCACCACCATCAGGCGTAGTGGGTGACCGCGAGCGCGGCGGCACCGGGCGAACTCAGGGCCAGTGTGGCGAGCGCGGCACCGGGAACCGGTTGCGCTCCTCACCCCTACCCGGGAACATGTCGGCCAGCACGGCAGCCATCTCGAGGTAACTGCGGCGGCTTTCCTTGCTCAGCCGATCCAGCTCGATCTGCTTGCCCTCGTGTATGTGGCGATCGAACGGCAGCACCACCGTCGCGGCTACCCGTGCGGACAGTCGCTCGAGTTCCTTGGCGGCCAGCAGCTCTACCTTGGCCGGCTCGACGTGGTTGATCGCCAGTATCGTCGACCGCACCAACGCTTGATAACCGTTGTTGCCCAACCAATCCAGCGTGGTGGCCGTCTTTCGTATCGCATCGATGGAGGTGCTGGTCACTACGACCAGCGCCCGCGCCTCGGGCAGGACCGCTTCCATCACACCGGAATTGAGGGCCTTGGGGCAGTCCACCAGCTCGACCGAATAGTGATTCCGCAGCAGCGAGAACGCCTTCACCACGTCGTGCCGCTCGAGTCGCCAGTCGGTGTGCGCATAGTCCGGCAAGCCGAGCACTTCGAGGCCGAAATTGTTCATGTAGGTGTGCGCCCGGACATCCGTATAGTTCGTGACCGCCTTGTCGGCGAGCAGATCGGCCATGTTCAGGGAGTTCGGACGGCCATGCCGCTCCGCCAGGTCGCCGGCGTCGATGTCGACGGCGACGATCCGGTCATGTCGCACGTCGGCGAACGTGGACCCCAGCGCCTCCACCACCGCGGTCTTGCCGACGCCACCTTTGAGGTTGAGGACGGCGATGGGAAATGCGCTGCCCACCGCCGCGCGAATGCGGTTGCGTAGGTCCTCTTCGTACCGTGAGTCTCTGCCGGGGCCCAGATCGATGCCGATCACGCGATGGACCACCTCGCGCCAGTTGAACCTCGCGGAACCCTCCCGCGCCTGCTGGTCCAGGCCGTCCAGTGCTGTCCCGCCCGGCAGTCGCGCCGGCGGCGGCGCAGGGGCTCGCACGGCCCGGGCGGGCGCAGCTGGCGGCGGGGGCGGCGGCGGCTTGAACGGCGGACGACGAATGGACGGATCCGAGCGATGGGGCTGTGGCACCGTGGCGGCTGCCGGATCGGTGTCGACGCGCCGAGGTGGCTGCGGCGGAATGACCGGCGGGCCCGGTGGCCCCGCCGACGCCGCGGGATGTTGAACGACTCCGCGAACCGAACCGCGGTTGCTCACCCTCCCGGTATAACCGCTGGGGACCAGTCCGGAAACCACGAATTTGCGCCGACCGGTTCTAAGCTGGTCAATCGCCGGGCAAATTCAGGTCGCCGTCACCCGCCGTTTGCCGTATTTAGGGCGAAATCATCCGAAGAAGGCCGCGGCGTCGTCGTAGCGACTCTCGGGCACCAGCTTGAGCTGGCGCACGGCGTCGGCCAGCGCCACGCGGCCGATGTCCTGCCCACGCAGGGACACCATCTGGCCGTATTCGCCCGCGTGCGCGGCGTCGGCGGCGTTGACGCCGAACCTGGTGGCCAACACCCGGTCGTAGGCCGTGGGCGTCCCGCCCCGCTGGACATGGCCCAGCACGGTCACCCGGACATCCTTGTTGATCCGCTTCTCCACTTCGGCGCCCAGCTGGGCCGCGACGCCGGTGAACTTCTCGTGGCCGAACTCGTCAATCCCGCCTTCGCGCAACGAGATCGAACCCGGGACGGGTTTCGCGCCCTCCGCGACAACGCAGATGAAGTGCGAATCCCCGCGCTGGAAGCGGCGTTTGACCAGCCGGCACACTTCTTCGACGTCGAAGGGCTGTTCGGGAATCAGCGTCATGTGCGCACCGGAAGCCAGCCCGGCGTTCAGCGCGATCCAGCCGGCGTGCCTGCCCATCACCTCCACCAGCATCACCCGCTGATGGGATTCGGCGGTGCTGTGCAGGCGGTCGATGGCCTCGGTGGCCACCGTCAACGCGGTGTCGTGGCCGAAAGTAACGTCGGTGCAATCGATGTCGTTGTCGATGGTCTTCGGCACCCCGACGACGGGAACGTTCTCCTCGGACAGCCAATGCGCGGCCGTCAAGGTGCCTTCGCCGCCGATCGGGATGAGGACGTCGATGCCGTTGTCGTCCAATGTCTGCTTGATCTGGTCGAGCCCGGCCCGCAATTTGTCGGGATGCACCCGGGCGGTCCCCAGCATGGTGCCGCCCTTGGCCAACAGCCGGTCATTGCGATCGTCGTTCTGCAGTTGGATGCGCCGGTTTTCCAGCAACCCGCGCCACCCGTCCTGGAAGCCGACGACCGACGAGCCGTACCGGGCATCGCAGGTGCGCACCACCGCCCGAATGACGGCATTCAGCCCCGGGCAGTCGCCGCCTCCGGTGAGAACTCCGATCCGCATGCCCTCATCTTGCCCTGCCCGCCACTCGCACGGCGACGAAAGGTCAGATGGCGGATGGCAGCGGGCCGCGGGCGGCCTCGTAGGCGGCGCCCACCCGGTACAGCCGGTCGTCGGCCAGCGCCGGCGCCATGATCTGCAGCCCGACGGGCAGCCCGTCGTCGGGCGACAAGCCCGACGGCACCGACATGCCGCAGTGGCCGGCCAGGTTCAACGGCAGCGTGCACAGGTCGAACAGGTACATCGCCAGCGGGTCGTCGACCTTCTCGCCGAGCGCGAAAGCGGTAGTCGGGGTCGCGGGCGACACGACCACCTCGACGGACTCGTACGCCTTGTCGAGGTCGCGGGCGATCAGAGTGCGTACCTTCTGCGCCTGGTTGTAATAGGCGTCGTAGTAACCGGCCGACAGCGCGTAGGTGCCGATCATGATGCGTCGCTTGACTTCCGGCCCGAAACCGGCGGCCCGGGTCAGCGCCATCACTTCCTCCGCGCTGTGCGTCCCATCGTCACCGACGCGCAGCCCGTAGCGCATCGCGTCGAAGCGGGCCAGGTTGCTCGACACCTCCGACGGCAAGATCAGGTAGTAGGCGGCCAGCGCGTATTCGAAGTGCGGGCAGTCGACTTCGCTCACCTCGGCACCCAGTTCGTTCAGCCGGCCGACCGCGGCCTCGAACGAGGCCAGCACTCCCGGCTGGTAGCCGTCTCCGCGAAGCTGCTTCACGACCCCGACGCGCACGCCCTTGAGGTCACCGGCCGCGCCCGCCTTGGCTCCGCCGACGACATCGGGCACCGCCGCGTCGACGGACGTGGAATCGCGGGGGTCGTGCCCGGCGATCACCTGGTGCAGCAGCGCGGTGTCCAACACCGTGCGCGCGCACGGGCCGCCCTGATCCAACGACGACGCGCACGCCACCAGCCCGTAGCGCGACACGGTGCCGTAGGTCGGTTTGACACCGACCGTCGCCGTCAGCGCCGCCGGCTGCCGAATCGAGCCGCCGGTGTCGGATCCGATGGCCAGCGGCGCCTGGAATGCGGCCAACGCCGCCGCGCTGCCCCCGCCGGACCCGCCAGGAACCCGGTCGAGGTTCCACGGGTTACGGGTGGGCCCGTAGGCGGAGTTCTCCGTCGACGAGCCCATCGCGAATTCATCCATGTTGGTCTTGCCGAGGATTGGGATGCCGGCGGCACGTAGCCGCATGGTGACGGTGGCGTCGTAGGGCGAACGCCAGCCTTCGAGGATCTTGGAGCCGCAGGTGGTGGGCATGTCGACGGTGGTGAAGACGTCCTTGAGCGCCAGCGGCACCCCGGCCAGCGGCGACGGCAGCCGCTCCCCCGCGGCCACCGCCTCATCGACGACGGCTGCCGCGCCGAGCGCCTCGTCGGCGGCCACGTGCAGGAATGCGTGATACCGGTCGTCGGTCGCGGCGATCTGGTCCAGGCATGCCTGGGTGACCTCGACCGACGAGAGTTCCTTGGCGGCGATCCGGGCGGCCAGGGTCGCGGCGTCGGCGCGGATGACGTCGTTCACTCGCTGTCTCCCAGGATCTGCGGCACGGCGAAGCGGCCGTCGGCGGCCTCGGGCGCCTCGGCCAGCGCCTCCCGCTGGGTCAGGCACGGGGTCGGCTCGTCCGGACGGGTCACGTTGACGTCCTTGAGCGGGTTACCGGTCGCTTCGACGCCGGTGACGTCGACCGCCTGCACCTGGCTGACGTGGGTCAGGATGGCATCGAGCTGTCCGGCGAAGCTGTCGAGCTCGCCATCGGTCAGCGCCAGCCGGGACAGCCGGGCCAGGTGCGCCACCTCGTCGCGGGAGATCTGAGACACGACAGGAAAGCCTAGCCGCGAGCATGCGGCCGGGTTCAGGCCCGTTGGCTCTGCGCGAAATGCAGTCCCCGCATCGCTGTGTAACAGTGTTGGCCGTGCCGTCGTATCTGTTGCGCATCGAGCTGGTCGACCGCCCGGGCAGCCTGGGCTCGCTGGCCGTGGCGCTCGGTTCGGTGGGCGCCGACATCTTGTCGCTCGACGTGGTCGAGCGCAGCTCGGGGTATGCGATCGACGACCTGGTGATCGAGCTCCCGCTGGGGGCGATGCCGGACACGCTGATCACCGCCGCGGAGTCGCTTTCGGGCGTCCGGGTGGACAGCGTGCGCCCGCACACCGGGCTGTTGGAAGCGCATCGCGAGCTGGAACTGCTCGACCACGTCGCCGCGGCGGGCGACAAGGTCTCGCGGCTGCAGGTGCTGGCCAACGAGGCGCCCAGGGTGCTGCGCGTCAGCTGGTGCACCGTGCTGCGCAGCGCGGGCGGTGAGCTGCAGCGCCTGGCCTCCAGCCCGGGTACGCCGGAGACGCGGGCGGATTCCGCCCCGTGGCTGCCCATCGAACGGGCCGCGACGCTGGACAGCGCCGGCGAGTGGGTGCCGCAGTCGTGGCGCGACATGGACACCACCATGGTCGCCGCCCCGCTGGGCGACCCGCACACGGCGGTGGTGCTGGGCCGCCCGGGCCCGGAATTCCGGCCATCGGAAGTGGCTCGCCTGGGCTATCTGGCCGGAATCGTCGCCACCATGCTGCGCTGAGCCCAGGCTAGGCGGGCACCGGGTCCAGCAGGCTGTTGTAGATGGCGATGATCTTCTCGGTTTGCACGGATTGGCGGCCGCTGTCCCGGTGTTCGGTGGCGACGCCGGACATTTCCCGCAGCCGGTCGCGGTCCGAGGCGAGCGCACGAATCGCCGCCGCCAGTGCGGACGGGGACGGGTCGGCCGCCAGGATGCCCCCGCCTTCGGGAACGGTTTCGCTCAGCGCCGGGTCGCAGTAGATGACGGGCGACGACATGGCCACCGCTTCGAGCAGGACGAGGCCCTGGGTGTCGAAATCATAGGAGGTGAACAGCAGCGCGTCGCTCGACCCCATCGCGACCAGGCAGGCTTCGCGGTCGACGCGACCGTGCAGGCGGACGCGGTGAGCGAGTCCGGCCGAGTGGATGAGTTTCCGCATCGACGCCTCGAGGTGTCCCTGCCCATAGATGTCGAGTGTGCAGTCGTCGACCTGGGCGACGGCCTCGATCGCTTCGAGAGCCCGCTTCTCCGAGGACAGGCGCCCGCACCAGACGAGGCGGAGCGGCTCGTCGTCCGACAAGGCGGCGACCACGGACGTCCTGGCCCGGTCGACCACGTCGTCGTCAAAGCCGTTGGAAATCGCCGATATTGGACGCGTTACCCCGCGCCTGGCCAGCGACTGCGCGAAATGCCGGGTCGGCGTGATCTGATGATCCACGGCTTGCGCGTTCGCCACCATGAACCGCCACGCCAGTCGCGAAGCCACGCTTTCCTTTTCGGGGGTCAGGTGGAATTCCTGTGCGAGGTACCGCTTCTGCACCTGGCTGACCAGAATCGCCAGGAACAGCGGAGCCGGGGTGGCTTGCTCGAAATACGTGTCGTAGCGGGTGTGTTTGGTCTGGACCACCGGAATACCGTGCCGCCGAGCGGCTTCCACGCCGGCTATCGCCACACCCAGGTCACCCTGGGTGTGCACGATATCGATGGGCCCGCGGTCGGCGAACGCCTCGTCGATGATCGCGCGATTCGCCTTGGAGGGCCAGACCAGAACATAGTCCTCGTGCCTGCCCAATTTGCGCATGATCGGGTCGATGACGGGCACCGGCTTCAATTCGACGACACAGGGGTCGGGGTCGACCGCGCCGGGCATGGGCGCCGTGAAGACCGTGACCCGGTGCCCACACTGCTCGAGCGCACGACGCTGAGTGGCCACCGAAACTTGCGTCCCCCCGAGGCCGTCGGGGTGAAGATCGGTGAAAAGTGCGACATGCATCGAAAAACCTCGCGAAGAGTTGAGCCGGGTGACGGTTGCCCATCGGATTGGTCGGCAACCACGATCGCCCCGCCCGCTCTGCCACGAGGGAGACCAAGCGGTCGTCGGACGCATCCTACTGACCGACCCGGCGGCACCCACAGGGTGTGGGCACCGGGACGGTCGCGACCGCGCTAAATCAGCGCACGTGCGAGTTCGATCCCGCCAGCACCGCATGGTCGTCGTCGTCCCACAGCAGCAGCTGTCGGACCGCCGGCCGCGGACCGTAGGGCCGCAACATCGTGCTCGCCGGGCGCGGGCGCACCCGCTGCGGCCACCAGAACCACCGCCCGAGGATCTTCGCGACGGAGGGCGTCATGAATGAGCGCACGATCAGCGTGTCGAACAGCAGGCCGAGACCGATCGTCGTGCCGATCTGACCGAGAACCTGAAACCCGCTGAACACGAACGCACACATGGTGACGGCGAAGACGATGCCCGCCGAGGTGACCACCGATCCGGAGCCCGCCATCGCGCGGATGATGCCGGTGTTCAGGCCGGCATGAATTTCTTCCTTGAACCGCGAGATCAACAGCAGGTTGTAGTCGGATCCGACCGCCAGCAGCAGGATCACGGCAAGCGCGAGCACGACCCAGTACAACTGGATGCCGAAGAGGTACTGCCACACCAGAACCGACAACCCAAACGAGGCACCCAGCGACAGCGCGACGGTGCCCACGATGACAAGCGCCGCGATCAGGCTGCGCGTGATGATCATCATGATCAGCAGGATGAGACTCAGCGCGGCGAACGCCACGATCATCAGGTCGTACTTGGCGCCGTCCTGGATGTCCTTGTATGTCGAGGCGGTCCCACCGAGATAGATGCCCGCGCCCGCCATCGGTGTGCCCTTCAGGGCCTCGCGCGCGGCCTTGGCCATCGGATCGATGTGCGAAATGCCCTCGGGTGTCGCGGGATCACCTTCATGCGTGACGATCATGCGCGCGGCCTTGCCGTCGGGCGACAGGAACAGTTTCAGCCCGCGCTTGAAGTCGGGGTTGTTGAAAACATCGGGCGGCAGGTAGAAGGTGTCGTCGTTCTTGGCGGCGTCGAACGCCCGCCCCAACGCCGTCGCATTGTCGATCGCGGCCGCGGTCTGCGCGTAAATGCCGGACAGCGTGGCGTAATTGGCCAGCGTCAGATCGCGATTGGTCTGCTGGCTGTCAATCTGGGGAGGTATGAGCGCCACCAGTTTCGGCTGCAGCGCGTCGAGCTTGTCGAGCGAGGCCGTGAGGCCTTCGAACTTTTCCGTGAGTTGGTCAATGCCGTCGAGCGCGTCGAAGAGTGATCGGAAAGCGAAGCACGCGGGAATGTCGAAGCAATGCCGTTCCCAGTAGAAGTAACTCCGGATCGGCCGGAAGAAATCGTCGAAGTTGGCGATCTTGTCGCGCAGATCCTGAATGGTGCCGAGAGTGTCGTGGAAGCTTTGGGTCTCGTCGTGGGTGGTGTTGGCGAGCTGCTGCTGCAATTCGTACTGCTGCCTGAGGATGTTGATCGTTTTGTTCAGTTCGTTGGCCTGCTTGAGGGCATCCTCGGCCCGATCCCGTTGATAGGTCAGGTTTTCCTGCTGCGCCGCGCTGGAATTGCTGACCACGAACGCCAGCGAGCTGTGCACCAGCGGGGTGCCCAGCGGACGGGTGATGGTCTGCACCTGCGCGACGCCGGGGACGTGAAATACCGCCTTGGCGACCTTGTCCAGGATGAGCATGCTCTCCGGGTTACGCATGTCGTGATCGGTTTCGACCATGAGCAATTCGGGCTCCAGCCGGGCCCGCGAGAAATGCTTCTCGGCGGCCGTGTAGCCGACGTTGGCCGGTGCGCTGGCAGGCATGTAGGGACGAGTGTCATAACTGGTCTTGTATCCGGGCAAGGCGATCAGCCCCACCAGGGCCAGCGCGCAGGCCGCGGCGAGAACGGCACCGGGCCAACGGACGATGGCGGTGCCGATCCGCCGCCAGCCGCGGGTTCTGACCGCCCGCTTGGGGTCGAAGATGCCCACCCTGGCGCCCAGGGTGAGGATCGCGGGCCCCAGGGTGAGCGCGGCGCAGAGTGCGACCAGGATGCCAAGCGCGGCCGGGATACCCAAACTCTGGAAGTAGGGCAGCCGGGTGAAGCTCAGACAGGCGACCGCGCCGGCCACGGTCAGCCCGGAACCCAGCACGATATGGGTCGTGCCGTGATACATGGTGTAGAAAGCCTTTTCGCGGTCTTCACCGGTTCCGCGCGCTTCCTGGTAGCGGCCCACGAAAAATATCGCGTAGTCGGTGCCCGCGGCAATCACCAAGAGCGTCAACAGATTCGTCGCATAGGTCGACAGCCCGATGACGCCCGCGTTCCCGAGAAACGCGACCAGTCCCCGCGCCGCCGACATCTCGATCAGGACCGTGGCGAGCACCAGCAGCGTGGTGAGCACCGAACGGTAGACGAAGAACAGCATCAGGGCGATCACGCCGATGGTGATCGCCGTGACCTTGGCCGTTCCCTTGCTGCCGACGTCGAACTGGTCGGAGATCAGGGGCGCCGCGCCGGTCACGTACGTCTTGACGCCGGGCGGCGGCTTCATGCGATCGACGATGTCCCGCAGCGCCCCGACGCCCTCGTTCGCCAGCGCCGAGCCCTGATTACCGGCGAGGTTCACCTGAACGTAAGCGGCCTTGCCGTCGCTGCTCTGCGACCCCGCCGCGGTCAAGGTGTCGCCCCAGTAGTCCTGGACATGCTCGACGTGCTTTTTGTCCTGCTCGAGCCGGCGGACCATCTCGTCGTAGAAACGGTGCGCGTCCGCGCCGAGCGGCTTGTCGCCTTCCAGCACGATCATGGCCGAGCTGTCGGTGTCGAACTCGTGAAACTTTTCACCGATGCGCTTGATGGCCTTGAGCGACGGGGCGTCGGGCGAGTTCAGCGCCACATTGTGCGTCTTGCCAACCTCTTCCAACTGCGGCACCGCGATGTTGGTGATGGCGGCCAGCGCCACCCAGAACAGCAGGATGGGCAATGCGAGGCGACGGATGGTGCGCGGGATGCGGGCCTGCGGCTGTTCGTGGTTGCTCATCGGGAATTCATCCAGACTTGTCGAGGCAGAAGGTGTAGGCGTCGGCTTTGTCAACGGTGCGTTGGTCTTTCACTTCCCCGTTGACGGTGATGCGGCAGCCGAGGCTGTCCCCGTTGCCCTGCGCGACGACGTTGCCGATGACCGCGGGCTCCGTCGTGGTGATCGTGAACGACCACGGCAACGGGGCGTCCTTCACTTGCTGCGGCTGGGCGTTGACATCAAGGTAGTTGATGGTCGCGGTTGCGCCGGGCCTGCCGAAGACCTCGAGCACCACCTGCTTGGGGTTGAACGGGACGATCTCGTTGGCCAGATTGCTGTCGGCCGAGGCGCTGCTCTGGGAGCCGAAGATTCCGTGCAAGCGATAGATGGCGAAGCCCGCGAGCACGACGACCAGCACCGCAACCATCACCATCCACCCGCGCCTGACGAGGGCAACCAACGAAATCCCCTTCACCCGTTCACCTTTCGATCATCGGGCGACACCATCACCCCCGAACCGACGGCTTACAACCGGCGGGACGGGCGTGATCGACAGGTATGACAGTACGGTACGGGACCGTACTGTACAAGAGACGCGAGCGTACACATTCCGTCTCGGCGGATTAACCCGGCGTTACGCGGTGGTTCTGGTCAGACCCGGGATGAGGAACCCGTCGACGAGCGCCTGCACGGTGCGGCGGGTGGGCGGCCGGCCGGGGATGATGGACCGGAAGATGAGGTACCCCGGCAACAGGTCCCAGAGTTCGTCGGTGATCACGTCCTCGCTGATCTCACCGCGGTCGACGGCCTGGTGCAGCACATGCTGAATCAGCGCCTTGCGCTGCTTGAGGAATTGCTCCTGCAAAGCGTCGTTGAGCGCCGGGTGCCGCGACACCTCGACCATCACCGCGCGAATGGTGCTGGCGTGCTCGGTGCCGTGCTGGCCGCAGGTCTCCCCCAGACTCAACAGATCGCCTCGCAACGTGCCGGTGTTCGGCGGAAGCGCGACCTGGCGAACGCCTTCGGTGAAGGCGGCCAGGACCAATTCGGCCTTCGAAGGCCACCGCCGGTACACGGTGGCCTTGCTGGCGTGGGCGGCACCGGCCACGGCCTCAACGGTCAGCTGGTCGTAGCCGTGTTCCTGCAATAGCCGCAGGGTCACCGCCAATATCTCGGCCTCGCGGGGTGACCACGGCGATGCCTGCGTGCACTCCTCGACCGTCTGCGTCATAGCGCCCACGATAGGACCGCTACGGCGATGCGGGCCACTTTATGACCGGAATCGCCCTAGCGACCGCCTCAACGGCCTAGTCCCCCGGTGTTACCGGCGGACCCTCGGCCAACAGCTTCCGGAAGCCGTCCTCGTCGAGGACCGGCACACCCAGCTCGATCGCCTTGTCGTACTTGGATCCCGGTGCGTCCCCGGCGACGACGAAGTCGGTCTTCTTTGAAACCGAACCGGCGGCCTTTCCCCCGCGCGCGATGATCGCCTCTTTGGCGTCATCGCGCGAAAAACCGGCCAGCGAACCGGTGACGACAATCGTCAGCCCTTCCAGGGTGCGGGGCACGCTGGCGTCGCGCTCGTCGGCCATCCGCACCCCCGCGTCGCGCCACTTGTCGACGATCGCGCGGTGCCAGTCGACGGTGAACCACTCGGTGAGCGCGGCGGCGATCGTCGGTCCGACACCCTCGACCGCCGCCAATTGCTCAGTCGAAGCCGACATGATCGCGTCCAGGCTGCCGAATTCGGTGGCCAGTGCCCGCGCCGCGGTCGGACCGACATGCCGGATCGACAGCGCCACCAGGACCCGCCACAGCGCCACCGTTTTCGCCTTGTCCAAGTTGTCGAGCAACCGCCTGCCGTTGGCGGACAACGCGCCGGCCTTGGTCCGGAAAAGCTCGGTGCGCAACAGGTCTTCCTCGGTGAGGGTGAACAGGTCGCCCTCGTCGGCGATCGCCCCGGCCTTCAGCAGCGCGATGGCCGCCTCATAGCCCAGCCCCTCGATGTCGAGCGCTCCGCGGCCGGCGACGTGGAAGACGCGCTCTCGCAGCTGCGCCGGGCAGGACCGCGCATTGGGGCACCGGATGTCGGCGTCGCCCTCCTTGGCGGGGGCCAGCGTCGTTCCACATTCGGGACACGTTGTGGGCATGACGAATTCGCGCTCGGACCCGTCCCGGAGGTCGACGACGGGGCCGAGCACCTCCGGGATCACGTCACCCGCTTTGCGGATCATCACCGTGTCGCCGATCAGCACCCCCTTGCGCTTGACCTCGGCGGCGTTGTGCAGCGTGGCCAGCCCCACGGTCGACCCGGCCACCTTCACCGGCGTCATGAACGCGAAAGGCGTGACGCGGCCGGTGCGCCCGACGTTCACCCGGATGTCGAGCAGCTTGGTCTGTGCTTCCTGGGGCGGATACTTATACGCGACCGCCCAGCGCGGCGCCCGCGACGTCGTTCCCAGCCGGCGCTGCAGCGCAAAATCATCGACTTTGACCACCACGCCATCGATTTCGTGGTCGATGTCATAGCGGTGCTCACCCCAATACCCGATCCGCTCCTCCACGGCGGCAAGGCCACGCACGCGCGCGGTCTCTTCGGCCACCGGCAGGCCCCAGGCTTTCAACGCGGTGTACGCCTCGTGCAACGTCTTGGGCGCGAACCCGTCGGTGCGGCCGATGCCGTGACAGATCATTCGCAGCTTGCGCCGGGCCGTGACCGCCGGATTCTTCTGGCGCAGCGAGCCGGCCGCGCTGTTACGCGGATTGGCGAAGGGCGCCTTGCCGTCCTCGACCAGGCTCGCGTTGAGCGCCTCGAAATCGGCGAGCATGAAGAAGACCTCGCCACGCACCTCGAGCACGGCGGGAATCGGCAAATCCCCACTGGCAGTGAGCCGCTCGGGCACGTCGTCGATGGTGCGCGCATTGAGCGTCACGTCCTCGCCGACCCGGCCGTCGCCGCGCGTGGCGGCCCGTTCCAGCCGGCCGTGGCGGTACACCAACGACAACGCCACCCCGTCGATCTTGAGTTCGCACAAGTAGTGCGGCTCACGTCCGATCTCGTTCTCGACGCGGTTGCTCCACGCGACCAGCTCGTCGCGGTCGAACACGTCGTCGAGGCTCAACATTCGCTCGAGGTGCTCGGCCTCGGTGAAGTCGGTGGCAAAACCGGCCCCGCCGACCAGCTGCGTCGGCGAATCCGGAACCCGCAGCTCCGGGTAACGGTCCTCCAGCGCGACAAGGTCGTTGAACATCTTGTCGAATTCGGCGTCGGAGACGATCGGCGCGTCCTTGATGTAGTAGCGGAACTGGTGTTCGCGGACTTCATCGGCGAGTTCCTGCCACTGCCGCCGGATCTCGGGCGCCACCGAATCAGCTTCTGGTGAGCTCACCCTCGCAGGCTATCCGAGAACTCCGACACTCCCGACTCAGTCCTCGACGTATGCCCGCAGCCGGTCCACCGCCGCATCCCACCGGCGCGACAACGCGGTGAGGTAGTCACTGGCCTGGGCCAGGGGGGCCGTCCGCACCGTCCAGACGCGCTCGCGACCCCGCTTGCTGCTGATCACCAAACCCGCCGACTCCAGCAGCTGCAGGTGCTTGCTGGCGGCCTGCCGGGTGACCGGAATGGCGCCGGTGAGCTGCGATGTCGAGCTCGGGCCCAGATCGCACAGCCGCACGATGATGCGCAGCCGGTTCGGATCACCGAGGGCGTCGAAGAGCGGCGCGCCCACGGCGGCGCGCCCGCTCATTCGCGGACTTCTTCCACATACCTGCGCACCAGGCCCGCCTGCATAGCCCACCCCTCGGCGTTGGCCTTGAACGAGGACGGGCGGCGCGCTTCGGGAATGTCCTCGAATCCGGATTCGGTGATGGTGAGCAGCACGCCATCGGGTGCCTCCGCCAAGGTGAACTCGACCAGCGTGGTCGGCTCTCGCCCGTAATCGACGTCGGGGTCGACGGCGAAGGGGTGCCAGCGATAGGCGAACCGCCGTTGCGGCTCGACCGCGACGATGTGCCAGGTGCTTTTCACCCCCGCGTGCGGCTCCTGCCGCTTGGCGACCTCGTCGTCGACCGTGGTCGGGCTGATCACCGCGGCGACCGACGTCCCGGCGACGAACGGCCCGTCGAAGCGGACGCCGAACCAGCGGCCGAATTCGTCGGCGTCGCTGATGGCCCGCCATACCCGCTCCAACGGTGCGCGCAACAGCACGCTCTTCTCGATCCTCATACGCAACCTCCTGGTTGCCTATGAGTCCAGCACGCCACCGCCAAAAGCGCAACTTTCTGGTTGCGTTTCAGATGGCGTCGGGATCCTCGGCGAAAGCCTCGGCCGCCTGGCGGGCCAGCCCGATCGCCAGGCGGGCCCACTCGGGCGTCGCACCGGCCAGGCCACACGCCGGCGTTACGCCGATGCGGTCGCGCAGCGCCGAGCGAGCGAAGCCGAGCCGATCCGTCACCGCGACCAGCGCGGTGGCCACCTCTTCGGCCGACGGCCGCCGCGGCGGTGCGCTGGCGGCGATTACTCCCAGCATGACCGTGCGGCCCGATTCGACGAATCCGGCGATACCGTCGAGATCCGCCGCGACCAACGTGTTGGCGTCCACCGAGACCGCATCAAAGCTGCTGTCCTGCAACATCTTCCACGGCAGCTCCGGGGCGCAACTGTGCAACAGAACCTCGCCTCCGACGGTGGCGACACAGGTGTCGAGCAGGGCGACGGCCACCGCTTCGTCGAGCGGCGCCACCGGGCTCAACGCCGTCACACCGCCCAGCCGCCCGCCCAATGCCCTGGGCAGCGACGGCTCGTCGAACTGCACCACCACCGGCGTTTCAAGGCGGCGGGCCAGCGCCGCGCGGTGGCCGGCGACACCTTCGGCCAACGACGCCGCCAGATCGCGCACGGCGCCGGGGTCGGTGATCGCCCGGTGGCCATTGGCCAGCTCGAGCTCGGCGGCCAGCGTGATCGGCCCGGGAGCCTGCACCTTGAGCACGCGGTCGCCGCCACCCAGGCCGGCCACCTCCCAGGCCTCTTCCAGCGCGTCCATGTCCTCGTCGAGGAGGCTGACGGCGCGGCGGGTGACGGCGCCGGGCCGGGAGGCAACTCGATAGCCGCGCGGCACGATGTCGATGGCCACATCGATCAGCAGCGCGCCGGCCCGGCCGAGCATGTCGGCGCCCACTCCGCGGGCGGGCAGCTCGACGATGTGGGGCAGCCCGCCGGCCAGCTCACCGACGACGACCTCGGCGGCCTCCCGGGGCTTGATCCCGGGCCACGACCCGATGCCGCTGCCGCTCGCGAAAACACTCACCCGCCCAACCGTATTCGACGTCACCGCGGACGCCCGTGACCAGGGGTGTCTGCCGCGCGTCCGCACGGGTAGGTTCGACGCCAGAAGGGTGCGAAACGTGTCGAGGATGGCGAGATTGGCACGGCCGCTGCTGTGGTGCGGGGCGGTGGTGCTGGCTGCCGCGTGCACCCGGGTGGTGGACGGCGCGGCGGTGGCCGGATACGGTGCCCCGCGCGGCGCCGTGCAGGGGGTCAACGTGGACACGGTCCTGCTGGACCAGTCGCGGATGCGCGCGATCACCGGCGCCGGCGAGCACCTCACGATCATCCCCTCGATGGACGGCACCAGCCTGGTTGACATCGACGCACTCGCCGACACCACGCCGCGCGAATGCCGATTCATCTACGCCGAGACGGCGACGTTCGGACCCGAGGTCGAAGAGTTCCACAAGACGACCTTCCAGGACCCGCCCGACGGCGCGCTGATCTCAGAAGGGGCGGCGGCCTACCGGGACGTCGACACCGCACGGCGCGCGTTCGGTGCGTTGGTGACCACGGTCGGGGACTGCGCGAACGGCTCGTCCGGCCAGCAATACGTCGGCGACTGGAAGGCCGACGCCGGTTCGCTGCACCTGCGGCCCGGTGGCTGCGGCCGCGACTATCGGCAGCGTTCGGTGGCCATTCTGGAGGTCACGTTCTGCGGCTTTGCGCAATCGGTGTCCGACATCGTGATGACGAACATCGCCGCGAACGTGCCGAACTAGCCCGCGGTGGCGGCGATGGTGGCGCTGCCAAGCACTTCGTCACCGTCCGGGTCGGGACGGTAGAGCACCAGCGTCTGACCACACGCGACGCCGCGCAGCGCGGCGCGCAACCGCACGACCAGCTCGTCGTGCACCAATTCCGCTACGGCACCGACAGTTTCACCGTGAGCCCGCACCTGCACCACGCACTCGACGGGACCGGACGGCGGTCGGCCAGCGGTGAAGACCGGCTCGCGCCCCCGCAACTCGCGCACGTCGAGGTCGGCCGCCTCCCCCACCCGCACGGTCGCGGTGTCGGCGTCGATGGCCGTCACATAGCGTGGGCGGCCGTCGGGCCCCGGCCCCGCGATGCCCAGGCCTTTGCGCTGGCCGATGGTGAAGCCGTGCACTCCGTCGTGCTCCGCGAGGACCGCGCCGTCGGCGCCGACGACGGTGCCACGGCGGACCGCGATGCGCTCGCCCAGGAATGCCCGGGTGTTCCCGGACGGGATGAAGCAGATGTCGTGGCTGTCCGGCTTTTCGGCGACCGCGAGGCCGCGCCGGGCGGCTTCGGCGCGGATCTGCGCCTTCGGGGTGTCGCCGATCGGGAACGTGGCGTGGCGGAGCTGGTCGGCGGTCAGCACGGCCAGCACGTAGGACTGGTCCTTGTCGCCATCGACCGCGCGGCGCAGCCGCCCGCCGGACAGCCTGGCGTAGTGGCCGGTGGCCACCGTGTCGAAGCCCAGCGCAAGGGCTTTCGCCGACAGCGCCGAGAATTTGATTCGCTGGTTGCACCGCACGCAGGGGTTGGGCGTTTCGCCGCGCGCGTACGACGACACGAAGTCGTCGATCACGTCCGCCTGGAACCTTTCGGCGAAATCCCATACGTAGAAGGGGATTCCGAGAACATCAGCGACGCGGCTCGCATCCGAGGCGTCCTCTTTGGAACAACACCCCCGCGAGCCGGTGCGCAACGTGCCGGGCGCGGTCGACAGCGCCAGGTGCACGCCGACCACGTCATGCCCGGCGTCGACCATGCGGGCGGCGGCGACCGACGAGTCGACGCCACCACTCATCGCGGCAAGGACCCTCACTTAGGGAGCCCCCGCGGCGGCCAGGGCGGCACGGCGGGCGCGGTCCACCGCCGCGGGCAGCACCTGTAACGCCGCATCGACGTCAGCATCAACGCTGGTGTGCCCCAAAGACATTCGTAGAGAACCGCGGGCGCTCGCCGGATCGGCCCCCATCGCGAGCAACACATGCGACGGCTGCGCGACGCCCGCGGTGCACGCAGATCCGGTCGAACACTCGATTCCGTTGGCGTCCAACAGCATCAACAGCGAGTCACCTTCACAACCGCGGAAGGTGAAGTGCGCGTTGCCCGGCAACCGCTGGGGGTACCTCCCGCTTGCGGGGGACGGGTCGCGGGCACCGTTGAGGCCGACGTCCTCGATGCCGGTCAGCACCCCGTCGATCAGGCGATCGCGCAACGCCCGCAGCCGCGCGCCGTTGGTCTCGAGGCCGTCCACCGCGATGCGGGCCGCGGTCGCCATGCCGACCGCCCCGGCGACATCGGCGGTGCCGGAGCGAATGTCGCGTTCCTGTCCGCCGCCATGGGCCAGCGGCGCACACGCCACGTCGCGGCGCAGCAGCAACGCCCCCACGCCGGGAGGGCCGCCGAATTTGTGCGCGGCCACGCTCATCGCCGAAAGCCCGCTGGCGGCGAAGGCCACCGGCAGCTGTCCCACCGCCTGAACGGCGTCGCTGTGCATCGGAACCCCGAATTCGGCCGCGACGGTGGCGAGCTCGGCGGCCGGCATGACGGTGCCGACCTCGTTGTTGGCCCACATCACCGATACGAGCGCGACGTCGTCGTGGCTGCGCAGCGCGTCACGCAGCGCCGTCACCGACACCGATCCGTCGGCGGCGGTCGGCAGCCAGGTCACCTCGGCGCCTTCGTGTTCGACGAGCCAGTTCACGGAATCCAGCACGGCGTGGTGTTCCACCTCGCTGGTGATGATGCGCCGACGGCTTGGTTCGGCGTCGCGGCGGGCCCAATAGATGCCCTTGACCGCCAGGTTGTCGCTTTCGGTCCCGCCCGCGGTGAAGATGACCTCGGAGGGCCGGGCGCCCAGCCGGTCGGCGATCAGCTCGCGGGATTCCTCGATGCGCCGCCTCGCCGTCCGGCCGCTGGTGTGTAGCGAGGAGGCGTTGCCGACCGTGCCGAGCACCGCCGTCATCGCCTCGACGGCGGCGGGGTGCATCGGCGTGGTAGCCGCGTGATCCAGGTAGACCATGACGCGACCCACGATACCGGCTGGTCGAGGGGCCTCCGGAGGCACTGTTCGGTCGTGGCGATCGCAAGCGCGGCGGAGCCGGGCGCCGCGGGTCGCCACTATTTGGTTAGGAGGCCACCAGCATGGGCCCTTGACCAGCGGGCCGGGGCGCTCCGACGCCCACCACCGACTGGCAGCGGCTCGCCAACGCTCGCCGATCGGCCCCCGGGAGCTGCAGAGATTCGACGTGCACCCGCGCCAGCGTGCGCCGCACGGCGAGCAATCTGCGGATGGACCGCCCCAGTGTCTCGTCGCCGACGAAGGCCGGCACGGTCGAGACGCTGCCGTCGACGTGGTGGTAGGTCAGCCGAAGCGGCTGCACCGGCCGGCCGGCGTCGATCGCCGCCTGGAACATCGCGGGATAGAACGCCCCGCCGTCCCGACCACACCAGGTGGTGCCCTCCGGGAAGCACACGACCGTCTGGCCGTCGTGCAGCCGGCGGGCGACGGTGTTCACCACCGCGGGCAACCGCCGCAGACTGGACCGCTCGATCGGGATGATCTTCAGGATGCGGGCCACCGTCCCCGTGGCGAGCCCGGAGAACATATCGGCCCGGGCGACGAAAGAACCGGGCAACACCGACCCGATGGCGAAGACGTCGAGCCACGACATGTGCGGGCTGACCACCAAGACGCCGCGCAAATTGCGTATCGGGCTGCCGGTCACCGTGATCCGAATTCCGAAACAGCGCAACACCATCCGGCAATAGATGCGCTGCACGCGGGTCCGGCCCGGCAGCGGTATCGCCAGCAGCACCACCCCCGGCGCCAGCAGCAGTGCCAGCATGACCCGGAGCGTCACCCGCAGCGCCACCAGCAGCGGTGGAGACGCGACCACGTCGCCGGCGCTCACGCAACCGGCGTCACACGAGGCGCGCGGTAGCCAGGAGTGCCCGGTGCGAGCGGAAGTGTTCATCGGTCGTCGCCCGCCAGCTGCGCGGCGGCCGACACGGAGCGCAGCCGCTTCAGGTATCGGGTATCGGCCCGCCGCTTGTCCAGCAGGACGCAGAAATCCCCCACGCCGAAGTCGGGGTCGTGCGCGGGCTCGCCGCACACCTGGGCGCCCAACCGCAGGTACCCGCGCATCAGCGCCGGGACCGACGGCCGTGCCGGGGCTGGGATGTCGTCGAGGGCGGTGCCGTCGACGATCACCGGCCGGTACGGACGCACCCGGTACTGCGCCGGGGCGGCGTGCCGGCTCAGGATGAAGTCGCGGACGCCGCGTAGCTGACGGCCCGGCACGCGGTTTTCCGGGTCGTCGGAATCCCCGCCGATGGGCACCGACACGCAGCCGGTCACGTAGTCGTAGCCGTAGCGATCCAGGTAGGCCAGGATGCCCGCCCACATCAGCAGCACAACGGCGCCGTTGCGGTGACCCTCGCGCACCACTGCGCGTCCCATCTCAACCAGCGACGGCCTGAGCGGATCGAAAGCACGGATGTCGAATTCCGTCGCGGTGTAGAGCCCTCCGGCCGCGATCGCGCCCGCCGGGGCCAGCATGCGGTAACAACCGACCAGTTCACCGGTGTCGTCGTCGCGGACCAACAGGTGGTCGCAGTGCTCATCGAAGCTGTCGACGTCCCGTCGTTGGTAGTCGTTCGCCGGCAGCGCGAAGCCGGGCGTGCTGGTGAAAACGTCGTACCGGAGCCGCTGCGCGGCCTCGATCATGCTGGCGTCGGTGGACAGCAGGAGCGAGTAGCGGGGTCCGGCGGCCGAACCGGCCGCCGGGCTTTCCGGTTTGTCGCTGGGTATGAGGACAGAAGCAATGCTCATGACACACAACGTGGCCGAACCGATGAGCTAGTCGGCATCGGGGCTGTGACATGTCGGTGCACGCCAGATGACGAACTGTGGCGAAAACGGGCGCAAGGAAACAGCTGGTCAACGGCCGGGAAAACAATTGTCGAGCCGGTCGCCGCCGACCGAACGTCAGGAAATCTGCAGTGGCGCGCTCCAGCGCACGCGGGTGCCGCCCCCGGGCGGACTGGTGATCGCGCAATCGCCGCCGAGGTCTCTGGCGCGGCGGGTTATAGCGTCCATGCCGCAGCGGGATTGATGGTCCGGGCGGGTGCCGCTCCCGTCGTCCGTGACCTCGATGAGCAGCTCATCGGTGACGGTGACCTCGACGGCGATGCTGGCGGCGCGGGAGTGCCGCACCGCGTTGCCGAGCGCCTCGCGGATGACGGCTTCGGCGTGTGCGGCGAGTTCGTCGCTCACCGCGGTCATCGTCCCCGCCATGCGCAGCGTGGTTCCCTCGTTGTCGTCGCCGGTGAGGCGCCCGAACGCGTCCTGGACGCGCTCGGAGAAGCTGCGCCGCCGCGCCTGCGGGTGCTGCAGATCGAAGACAGTGCGCCGGATGTCACCGATGACGGCCTGCAACTCGTCGACGGATTCGGTCACCCGCGCCGCGAGTTGCGGTGAGCGGAGGCGGGCGACGACGCCTTGCAGTTCCATGCCGACGGCGAAGACGCGGCTGATGACCTGGTCGTGCAGATCGCGGGCGATGCGCTCGCGGTCGACCAACACGCTGAGATCCCTCGCGTTCCGCCGTTCGGTGGCCAGCGTGAGGGCGATCGCGGCATGATCGGCGAAGTCGCGGACGAGGTCGAGATGCTCTTCGTCGAAGGGGCGCGCTTCGCTGTTGCGGGCCACTACGATCACGCCGAGCGTCTGCTGGTCGGAGCGAAGCGGCATCAAGATCGCGGGTCGCTCGCCGACGTCGGTGAACGCCGGGATCGGGCGGCGGAACGTCTCGGTGAGCAACGGGCGGCCAGACCGGAACACCTCCCCGGTGGTCGATCCCCGGACCGGGACCTCTTGTCCCAGAACCGCATTGGCGTGCAGGCCGACCGCCGCGGACACCACCAGGCGGTCCACCTCATCGCTGGGTAGATCGGGGTCGGCCGGAACGAGGACTATCGCCTGCTCGGCGTCCGTCAGCTCCGCCGCGCGTTCGGCGATCAGTTGCAGCGGCGGCAGGTCCGGCTGTGACTCCGTGAGCAGGGCGGTGCTGATCTCGCGGCTCGCGTCGGTCCACCGGGCGCCGGCGCGGACCCGGTCGAACAGCCGGGCATTGTCGATGGCCACCGACGCCGCCGACGCGAGCGCCCGCACCGTGACCTCGTCGGCCTCGCTGAAGGCGTGCCCGGGCCGATCGTCGGTGACATACAGGCTGCCGAACACCGCGCCGCGAATGATCACGGGCATTCCCAGGAAGGCGCCCATCGGGGGGTGGTGTTCGGGGAATCCGACGGCGGCCGGATGGTCGGACAACTGCGCCAGGCGCAGCGGCTCGGTTCGGTCGCGGAGGGCGCCGAGCACCCCTTTGCCCACCGGTAGGTGCCCGACCAACCCCACCGTGTCGGCATCCATGCCGCTGTGCACGAAGGACGCCAGGGTCCCCTCCGAGCTCCACACCCCGATGGCGCCGTAACGGGCGCCGGTCATGCCTATCGCGGCGGCCAGGATGCGGTGCAATACCGCGTCGAGTTCGAGATCGGAGCCGATCTCGATCGCTACTTGCAGCAGCTGTCCCATCTGCTGACGCTCGGCGACCAACTCGTCGAGTTGCTCGTGCATCCGGCTCAGATAGTCGGGGCTACGCAGCCCGAAAGCCGATTTACCCTCGTCTACGCGCATCTTCCGACCTTCCCCGACTGATGCCCGGCGGCCGGAGAGCTAAGCCGAAGCCCCAGCTGAAAATGTTTGCTGTCCTGGCCAATTCACCATGGGGGTGGGGCCTTGCTTCGCCGGTAGAAGCCACTCTAGCAGCCCAAACATCGGAAATCTTGGTGTTGCTACGCGTTACGAATAGCCGTAACATGGCGTTATGGCCGCGCGCCGCTTGCAGTGTTGGGAGTGCGGCACGGCTTTTTACGGCCGTGCCGACGCACGCTATTGCAGTGGGGCCTGCCGACAGAAATCCCACCGCGCCAGCGTGCGACGCCGTGCCGCCGAAGACACCGTGCCGGTACCCGGCCTGGGCGACGCCATTGCGCGGGCGCGAGAAGTCCGCGAGGCGGCCCGCGCCACCCGCGAACGCGCGGAGGCTACGCGCAAAGCATCAGAAGCCGCCGGAGTGCAGTTGAGCGATGATGAGGTCGTCAAGCAACAGCGCCGACTCGGTCGGTCGGCCCCGTGACAGGCGGCGGCATCATGCTCACCGTCGACCGCGTGATCGCGGCGCCGCCGTCGGCGGTGTGGGACCTGTTGGTCGACCTCGACGCGTGGCCGAAGTGGGGCCCGACAATCCGGGGAGCCCGGCTCGACGCACCGCACACCGAACTGGCCCTGGGCGCAACCGGGACGGTCCAGACGTCGCTGCTCGTGCCGGCGCCGTTCGTCGTCACCGACTTCGAGCCGGGGCGCCACTGGGGTTGGAAGGTGGCCGGCGTTCCGGCGACGCGTCACTGGGTGGACCCGATGGGCGACGGGTCGCGCGTGGGCATGGCAGCTCCGTGGTGGGCGGCGCCGTATGTGACGGTGTGCGCAATCGCGTTGCGGCGCATCGACGCAATGCTCACCCAGGCAGACGGCGACCGATAGGCGACTTGGAAATTTGATAGCACCCGCGCTATCGAATTCGGCGACCGGTCAATGCGGCCGTTGACGCGCAGGAGCCCCCGACGCCCGTCGGGGGCTCCTGGGCTAAGCGAATCAGCCCTTGCGTGCCTTGATGGCGTCGGTCAGCTGCGGGGCGACCTTGAACAGGTCGCCCACCACGCCGTAGTCGGCGATCTCGAAGATGGGCGCCTCTTCGTCCTTGTTGACCGCGACGATGGTCTTGGACGTCTGCATGCCCGCGCGGTGCTGGATGGCGCCGGAGATGCCCAGCGCGATGTAGAGCTGCGGCGACACCGTCTTGCCGGTCTGGCCGACCTGGAACTGGCCCGGGTAGTAGCCGGAGTCGACCGCGGCGCGCGACGCGCCGACGGCGCCACCCAGCGAGTCGGCCAGGGCCTCGACCACGCTGAAGTTCTCCGCGCTGCCGACCCCGCGACCACCGGACACCACGATGGTGGCCTCGGTGAGCTCCGGCCGGTCACCGGCGACCGCCGGTTCGCGGGCCGTGATCTTGGTGGCGTTCTCGGCGGGCGCGGGCACCTCGACGGTCACCTGCTCGCCGGCGCCGGCCTGCGGCTCGGCGTCAATGGCGCCACCGCGGACGGTGATCACCGGGGTGTCGCCGTTGGCCTGCGACTCGACGGTGAACGCCCCACCGAAGATGGAGTGGGTTCCCTTGTTGCCTTCCTGGACGCCGACCACGTCGACGAGCAGGCCGGATCCGATCCGGGCGGCGAGCCGGCCCGCGATCTCCTTGCCGTCGGCGTTGGCGGAAAGCAGTACGGCGGCGGGCGCGTTCGACTCGGCCAGCGCGGCCAGCACGTCGACCACGGGCGTGATCAGGTAGTTCTCGGCGTCGTCGGACTCGGCGACGTAGATCTTGGCGGCGCCCGCCTCCTTCAACCCGTCGACCAGCGGCGCGGCCGTTCCGGGCTTGCCGACGACGACGGCGGCCGGATCGCCCAGCGCGCGGGCGGCGGTGATCAGTTCGGAGGTGACTTTCTTCAGTGCGCCTTCGGCGTGCTCAACGAGCACCAAAACTTCAGCCATGGTTTCTTCGCTCTTCTCGTCTGTGGGATGGGTGCTCGTCTAGATGATCTTCTGGCCGACCAGGTACTGGGAGATCTGGTTGCCGCCCTCACCCTCGTCGGTGACCTTCTCACCCGCGGTCTTCGGGGGCTTCGGCGTCGACGACAGCACCGTCGATCCGGCGTTCTCCAGCCCGACCTCGTCGCTTTCGACGCCGATCTCGGCGAGCGTCAGCACGGTGACCTCTTTCTTCTTGGCGGCCATGATGCCCTTGAAGGACGGGAAGCGCGGCTCGTTGATCTTCTCGGTCACACTCACCACGGCGGGCAGCGACGCCTCGAGCGTGAACACGCCGTCGTCGGTCTCGCGTTCGCCGGTGATCTTGCCGCCCTCGATGGACAGCTTGCGCAGATGGGTCAGCTGCGGCAGGCCCAGGTACTCGGCGATGATGGCCGGCACGGCGCCGCCGGAGCCGTCGGTCGACTCGTTACCGGCGATGACGAGCTCGGTGCCCTCGATGGTGCCCAGCGCGCGCGCCAGCGCCCAGGCGGTTTGCACCACGCAGGAACCGCGCATGCCGTCGTCCTTGAGGTGGACGGCCTTGTCGGCGCCCATCGACAGCGCCTTGCGGATCGCCTCGGTGGCGCGTTCGGGGCCCGCGGTCAGCACGGTCACCGAACCCTCGCCGCCCTCCCGCTCGCGGATCTGCAAGGCCTCTTCGACGGCGCGCTCGTTGATCTCGTCCAGCACCGCGTCGGCGGCCTCGCGGTCCAGCGTGTAATCGCCGTCGTTCAGCTTGCGCTCCGACCAGGTGTCTGGGACCTGCTTGATCAGGACCACGATGTTCGTCATGAGTGTGGTTCGTCCTCCTATTGAAGGAGCCTCGCAGCAGTCGACCACGAGACTTTCAGTACGCGTTTAGCAGTGCACGGTCGTGTTACTACTCGGTAACTTTGTGCAGCCTGCATTCACACCATAGCGGGTCGTACTGGGCGTTCTTGCGGCGTGTCTGCCGTCGGCGGCCGGAGGCGCCCGGCTCGCGGTTCGCGAATCCGACACTTCGCGTTAGCCTGCCTATGCGATGAGCGCAACCGTCCCCGACGTCCCCCGACGCAGCCCCGGTGATCCCCCGCCGTCGGCCGACTCCGTGCTGACGCTGACGGGCGAGCGCACCATTCCCGATCTGGACGTCGAAAACTACTGGTTTCGCCGCCACCAGGTGGTTTACCAGCGGCTGGCCGGTCTCTGCGCGGGCCGCGACGTGCTCGAGGCGGGCTGCGGCGAGGGGTACGGCGCCGACCTGATCGCCGGCGTCGCTCGCCGGGTGGTGGCCGTCGATTACGACGAGGCCGCGGTGGCACACGTGCGCGCGCGCTACCCGCGGGTGGAGGTGATGCGGGCGAACCTGGCCGAGCTGCCGCTGCCCGACGCGTCGGTGGATATTGTGGTCAACTTCCAAGTCATCGAGCACCTGTGGGATCAGGCACAATTCGTGAACGAGTGCGCGCGGGTGCTGCGCCACGGCGGGTTGCTGATGGTGTCCACACCCAACCGGATCACCTTCTCCCCCGGCCGCGACACCCCGATCAACCCGTTCCACACCCGCGAACTCAACGCCGACGAGCTGACCGAGTTGCTGGTCGACGCGGGCTTTCGCGACGTATCGGTCAGCGGGTTGTTCCACGGGCCGCGGCTGCGGGAGATGGACACCCGGCACGGCGGCTCCATCATCGACGCGCAGATCGCATTGGCGTTGGCCAGCGCGCCCTGGCCGCCGCAGCTGCAGGCGGACGTCGCCGCGGTGGCGTGTGACGACTTCGAGATACTGGAAAGCGGCCGCCGTGACATCGACGACAGCCTGGATCTGATCGCAATCGCGGTAGCGCCGTGAGTAATTCGCACGACCGGGTGCCCGGCATGTTCACCCTGGTCCTGCACACCCACCTGCCGTGGCTCGCACATCACGGGCGGTGGCCGGTCGGCGAGGAGTGGCTCTACCAATCCTGGGCCGCCGCCTATCTGCCGCTGATGCGGGTGCTGACCACGCTGGCCGACGAGGACCGCCGGGGCTTGGTCACGCTCGGCGTCACTCCCGTCGTCAACGCGCAGCTCGACGACCCGTACTGCCTCGATGGCATGCATCACTGGCTGGCCAACTGGCGGCTGCGGGCGGCCGAAGCCGCCAGCGTGCGGTCCGCTCCCCGTTCGAAGTCCGCCGGCTTCTCGTCATGCACGCCGGAAGCGCTGCGCGACTTGGGTATTCGCGAATGCGCCGAGGCGGATCGGGCGCTGGACGAGTTCGCCACTCACTGGCGGCACGGCGGCAGTCCGCTGCTGCGCGGCCTGATCGACGCCGGCACCGTGGAGTTGCTCGGCGGCCCACTGGCCCACCCGTTCCAGCCGCTGCTTGCGCCACGGCTACGCGAGTTCGCCCTGCGCGAGGGGCTGGCCGACCCCCAACAGCGGATGGCGCATCGCCCGAGCGGGATCTGGGCGCCCGAATGCGCCTACGCGCCGGGCTTGGAGCAGGACTACGCCGCCGCCGGTGTCACCCATTTCATGGTCGACGGCCCGTCGTTGCACGGCGACACCGCGCTGGGCCGACCGGTCGGTGACACCGACGTGGTCGCGTTCGGTCGCGACCTGCAGGTCAGTTATCGGGTGTGGTCGCCGAAATCGGGCTACCCGGGGCACGCCGCCTACCGCGACTTCCACACCTACGACCACCTCACCGGGCTCAAGCCGGCGCGGGTGACCGGGCGCAACGTGGCGTCGGAGGCCAAGGCGCCCTACGATCCCGCGCGCGCCGACCACGCGGTCGACAGCCATGTCGCCGACTTCGTCGACGTGGTCCGCAACCGGCTGACGAGCGAATCCGAGCGGATCGGGCGGCCCGCACACGTGGTCGCCGCCTTCGACACCGAACTGTTCGGCCACTGGTGGTACGAGGGCCCGACGTGGCTGCAGCGGGTGCTGCGGGCGCTGCCCGCCGCCGGTGTGCGGGTGGGCACGTTGAACGACGCCATCGCGGACGGATTCGTCGGGGGCCCAGTGGCATTGCCACCCAGTTCGTGGGGTTCGGGCAAGGACTGGCAGGTGTGGGCCGGCGACAAGGTGGCCGATCTCGTCCAGCTCAACAACGAAGTGGTCGACATGGCGCTGAGCACCGTCGACAAGGCGCTGTCGCAGCGGGCATCCCTGGACGGGCCGCTCCCCCGCGACCACGTCGCCGACCAGATCCTGCGCGAGACCCTGCTCACCGTCTCCAGCGACTGGCCGTTCATGGTGAGTAAGGACTCGGCCGCCGACTACGCGCGGTATCGCGCCCACTTGCACGCCCACGCCACCCGCGAGATCGCGGGGGCGCTGGCGTCCGGCCGGCGGGACACCGCCGGGCGGCTGGCCGACGGATGGAACCGCGCCGACGGACTTTTCGGAGCGCTCGACGCGCGCAGGCTGCCCCGATGAGTGGGGCGCCCGCGTGAAGATCCTGATGGTGTCCTGGGAGTACCCGCCTGTGGTGATCGGCGGGCTCGGCCGGCACGTGCATCACCTGTCCACCGCGCTGGCCGCCGCCGGCCACGAGGTCATCGTGCTGTCCCGACAGCCCACGGGCACCGATGCCAGCACGCACCCGTCGTCCGACGAGGTGGTCGACGGCGTCCGGGTGATCGCGGCCGCCCAGGATCCGCACGAATTCTCCTTCGGCGCCGACATGATGGCGTGGACACTGGCGATGGGCCATTCCATGATCCGCGCCGGGCTATCGCTGAAGAAGCGGGGCACCAACCGGCCGTGGCGTCCGGACGTCGTGCACGCACACGACTGGCTGGTGGCCCACCCCGCGATCGCACTCGCCCAGTTTTATGACGTGCCAATGGTTTCCACCATTCATGCCACCGAGGCCGGACGGCATTCCGGCTGGATCTCCGGCGCCATCAGTCGCCAGGTGCACGCTCTGGAGTCGTGGTTGGTGCGCGAATCCGATTCACTGATCACGTGTTCGGCGTCGATGGGCGACGAGATCACCGAACTGTTCGGTCCCGGCCTGGCCGGAATCACGGTGATCCGCAACGGTATCGACGCCGCGCGCTGGCCGTTCGCCGAGCGGCGAGCGCGTACCGGTCCCGCCGAACTGCTCTACCTCGGGCGGCTGGAGTACGAGAAGGGTGTGCACGACGTCATCGCCGCCCTACCGCGGATCAGGCGCACCCATCCCGGAACCACATTGACCATCGCCGGGGAGGGCACCCAGCAGCAGTGGCTCGTCGAGCAGGCCCGAAAGCACCGGGTGCTCAAGGCGATTCGGTTCGCCGGGCACCTCGACCACGCCGAACTGCTGGCGGTGCTGCATCGCGCCGACGCCGCGGTGCTGCCCAGTCACTACGAGCCGTTCGGGATCGTCGCGCTGGAAGCCGCCGCGGCGGGCACTCCGCTCGTGACGTCGAACATCGGCGGCCTGGGCGAGGCGGTGATCAACGGCCGGACCGGGGTGTCTTGTGCGCCCCGCGAGATCTCCGGGCTGGCGGCGGCCGTGCGGACCGTGCTCGACGATCCGGCTGCCGCGCAGCGCCGCGCCCGCGCCGCCCGCGAGCGGCTCACCTCGGACTTCGACTGGAAGACCGTGGCCGGCGAGACCGCGCAGGTGTATTTGGCCGCCAAGCGCGCCGAGCGGCAGCCACAGCCGCGCATGCCCATCATCGAGAACGCCCTGCCGAACCGCTAGCCTGCAGTATGGGGTTGGAATATTCGAGCGTGGTCGACGCGCCGATCGCCGACGTCTTCGCCTGGCACGCCCGGCCGGGCGCGTTCGCCCGGCTCTCGCCGCCGTGGCAGCCGATGCGGCTGGTCACCGAGGCCGCATCGCTGAAGGACGGTCGGGCGACGCTGGCGCTACCGGGCGGCCTGCGCTGGGTCGCCGTCCATCAGGCGGGAGGCTACGATCCGCCGCGGCGCTTCGTCGACGAGATCGGCGGTGACGGCCTGGCCGCGCTGCCGGCACGAATGGCGGTGCGCTGGAGACACACCCACGACTTCGAAGATCTGGGCGACGGTCGCACCAGGGTCATCGACCGGGTCGACACGCCGGTGCCCGGGTCGTTGCTGCGCCCCATGTTCGACTACCGGCACCGTCAGCTGGCCGACGATCTGGCCGCGCACCGGCTGGCCGCCGAGAATGGGCTGGCGCCGGTGACGGTCGCGGTCACCGGGGCGTCGGGGTTGGTGGGTTCGGCGTTGACGGCGTTTCTGAGCACCGGCGGCCATCGCGTCGTCCGGTTGGTTCGCCACGCCCCGCGGACCGACGACGAGCGGCAGTGGAATCCCGACGACCCCGACCCGGGATTGTTCGATGGCGTGGACGCGGTCATCCATCTGGCGGGCGCCTCGATCGCCGGCCGGTTCACCGAGAAGCATCGACAGGCCATCCGCGACAGCAGGATTGGCCCGACCCGCCGGCTGGCCGAAGCGGTGGGTCGCGCCCCACAGCGGCCGGCCGTGTTCGTCTCGGCTTCGGCGATCGGATACTACGGATACGACCGCGGCGATGACATCCTGACCGAGGACAGCGACCGCGGCGACGGTTTTCTCGCCGACGTCGTGGCGGATTGGGAGGCGGCGACCGCACCGGCGGGACAGGCCGGCGTGCGGGTGGTGCAGGTGCGCACCGGCATCGTGCAGTCCCCACGCGGCGGCACGCTGAAGCTGATGCGCCCGTTGTTCAGCGCCGGCCTGGGTGGCCGGCTCGGCGACGGCCGGCAATGGCTCTCGTGGATCGGGATCGACGACCTGGTCGACATCTACCACCGCGCACTCTGGGACGAAGCACTGGCGGCGTCCGTGAACGCCGTTGCCCCTCAACCGGTTCGCAACAGTGAATACACCGCCACCCTGGCCCACATCGTGCACCGGCCCGCGGTGTTGCCGGTGCCGTCGCTGGGGCCTCGGCTGCTGCTCGGTGAGCAGGGCGCACGCGAACTCGCGTGCGCCAATCAACGAGTGGCTCCGCAGAAGCTGACCGCGGCCGGGCACCGGTTTCGCCAGCCAGACCTCGACCAGGCGCTGCGTCACCTGCTCGGGCGCAATGCCTGAGGGCACGACCTGGCGCGTTTGGGCCTGATCAGTCCCCCATCCGCGCAAGTAAATGGTTCAATTTCTTAATGATCTCCGGTGCGCTGGTCCGGCGCGCCAGCGCGGCCGCCATGTGTATCGCCGCGGTGGCCGCCGTCATGCTTGCCCCGCTCCAGGCCCGAGCCGAATCCACGGAAGCGGACAGCACGACCGACGTCGCATGCGCGAGCGAGACCCGGGCGGTTCCCACGACCTGGTATTTCCCGAGCACGCCGCCGCTGGGATTGGTCTGGCTGCAGCACGGCTTCGTCGAGGGCGCGAAAGTCTGGTCCGCCTTCGCCGCCGAGGTCGCCGGAAGCGGCTACCTCGTGATGGCCACCAAGCTGTCCACCGTCAACCCCTTCGGCTGCACCGTGGAGCACCTGATTGACAACACCGGCTTCCTGAACAACATCGCCGAAGTCTTTGCCCACAAAGACGATCCGAATGGCGCGTTGGCGTCGTCCTTCGCGGCCGCGGCCGCCAAGGCCGGTCGAGCTGTCACGCCACTACCCGAAAAGTTGGTTTTCGTGGGGCATTCGGCAGGGGCCGAGGCCGTCGAATACGTCGCCGAGCGCCTGCACACCGCTTACCCGGACACCTTCGCCCAACTGCGCGGCATCGTCAGCGAGGACGGCGTGAAGTCGTTCCTCGGTTCCAATACCGACCAGGCGCTGGCAGGCCTGGCAGGCACCACGCTGCCGATCTACGCCACGGCGTCACCTCACCTGCTCTGCAACTTCTTCCAACTCGGCACGAAGGCGATCGAACGGTTCCTGTCGGACCGACCATTTCACGGCGTGAAGATCACCACCGGCGCGCACGGCGACGCACTCGGACCGTCGTCGCCCACTTACGAAAACCTGGTGTGTGGTCGTCCGAAGCCGGGCAATGTCGCGGCGGTATGGGGCCTGACGCGCGGCTGGATCGCCGACATGTTCGCGGGAACCCAGACACCCGACTTCTACCCGGGCGGAAGCTATTACACCGAACTTTTGACGGACGGCACCATAACCACGCTGCCGTGACGAGTCAGGGCACCGGCCGCATGGTCAATGGCCCTCGAGCCATATCGCGGGCAACCGCGTCGGCGAACGATCGCGAACGAAGGACCGGGCTCTGAGTGCCCGATTCGTCCAGAAAGCCGTCGATCAGGTCGCCCAGCGCTTCCACGGAGCTCCACCGGGGCGACCAACCCAGCACGTCGCGAGCCCGGTCGGTGTCCAGCAACGGCAGGGAAAACGCCATATCAATCCAACCGCGGTCAATGGGTTGCAGTCGCGCCCGCCAGGACGCCTCCGCCAGCAAGCCCAGGACGGTGGAGGGCACATGAATCGGACGTGCGCGCAGCGCCCGCGCGATGTCCTCGCGGCACAGCGGCGGTTCGGCCGCCAGGTTGAAAGGCCCCAGCGCGCAGTGCTCGATCGCCTTGACGCAAGCCTCGGCGACGTCCTGCGCGTGCACGATGGACACACTCAGCGAGCGATCCAGCGGTAGCACCGGCAGCCAGCGCAGCCATTTGGGATCCACGTAAGCGGGCAGGGTGTACCGCCGGAGTCCCATCGCGGCGTCGCGCTGCATGATGAATCCGGGCCGCATCCGGGTGATGCCGACACCGTCGGGATTGCGATGCTCGTAGCCGTCCAGCAGCTGTTCCACCGCCGATTTCGCCCGGCTGTAGGCGGAGGACCTGATGCCGGCGGTCGACCACGTCTCGTCCACCCGCTCCCCGTACCGCCCGGGGGCGTAGCTGCCCACCGACGACATGTGCACGAGGTGAGGCACTTTGGCGTTGTGCGCCGCGCTCAGCACCGCAGCACTGCCGTTGATCGCGACCGCGTCCAGGTATCGCGTGTTGCGGGTGGGTTGAAACCCCCACGCGAGGTGGACCACGCACGCGGCGCCGCGAAAGATCTTGTGCAGCTGGATTTCCACCCCGGGTTCGGCCAAGTCGACTTGATGCCAGTCGGCACGGGCGTAAACGCCGTCCAGCGGTGGCTGTCGGCGGTTGACGCCGACGATGTCATAGTCGTGGCCGTCCTCGACGAGCCTGCGCAGCAACGCAGTCCCCACGTTGCCGCTGGCCCCGGTGATGACGATGCGCTTGGACACGGCGCCCCCTTAGTTCGCGTCCCTGCCGTGACGGCTCCGCCGATAAGCCCGGGCCCGCAGATCGGCGAGCCACCGCGGGTGCAGGCTCAAGCCGGTCGGAGTGTTGATGACGGGATCGAACGACACGTCCCCCGCCCGCTCGGGGTCGATGACGCCGGTCAGCGTGAGCCGGCCCAGCGGCATGAAATCGCCTGTGCCACAAGCCTGGTCGAGTGAAACCTCAATTCTGTCATGCTCGAGCCGGTTGCGGACGCTGTCCAGGGACAGACCGAAGCCGTCGATCTCGCTCACGATCCGGGCCCTGAGCCACCAGTTGTCTCCTTGATAGTGCAGCGGCATCAGGGTGGTCAGAGTCTGACCGCTCCAGGAGATGGCCGGCCGCAGTGCCAGCGCCCGGGAAAGCACCCCTGAGCCCGAGGAGACGACCAGGATGTCCCACGGCCCTGGAGCCTGTGCCGGCGTCAACCGGAAGGCCAGGCCGATGAAGTCCGGCAAGGGTCCAGGGGTGCCGCTGGCCTTGGATACCCGCGCGACAATCTCGGACGACGAGATGGGCAGGCCGTGGCCGGCGGGCGCGAGACGTTCGAGGAAGCCTTCCGCCAGCACCCCGATGGGATGGAACAACCGCTTTCCCCGGATGGCGGAACCCCATTGGAAGGGCGCCGCGACAAGATCGGAAACGTTCACCGGCGGCGGGTTCCCGTTTCCCGCCGAAGAAAACGCCGCTCGGGCCGTTGCCTTCAGGCGAGCCTCAAGAGCCCGGGGCGGTCACGCGGCCACCCGATGTCCGATGATGCGCGCTTCACCGGGCGGTTGTTGCTGCTGAGTCTGGGAGCGGCCGTCGACGTAGACCTGCTGCATGACCGCCTGCCACGACTCCATCTTGGGCACCGATCCCCATATCCCCTCGAACAACCCCACGATCACGGCCGCGTCGTCGGTCAGCACGTAAACGGGACCGCCGAAGTCGCGGCCGTCCACTGCGGCGTCGGCAACGATGAAGCGGCCATTGCTGACGGAGCTGATGGATCCGCACCACTGGCCGACCGCTCGCCGGAACTGGCACACCGGCAGGCCGGGCTGCGCGCGCAGGCCGGGCGATGACTTCAGTTGCCGGCCGGTGGGCAGCACGTCCGAGGCCGTCACGGTGGCGCCAAGCGCAATCACTTCGTATTCGACGGGCAGCATCGCGCCGTTGGCCGCCGTGTCGTCGGCGGCCTGGCGGCGCGCGAGCACCACCGTCCCCACCGGGTTTCCGTCCCGGTCGGTGACCTCCGACGCTCCGCTCTCGCATTGGCCGCTGGTCACCGCGACCCGCAGCCGCGGCTCCACCATCCCGACCATGCAAACCGTGCCACCTTGGCGAATCTCCATTCCGGGAAACACTGTGACGGCCGGATCGGCGCTCGCCGGGCTCGGGGATCCGACGACCATCACCGCAAACGCGAATGCGATCGCCAGGCGACTACACCGGCAGCTGACCGTTTGCATTGGGCCACACCACCCCTCACGTGAGTCCGAGCAGTTTTGCCGGACACGCTGATGAGCCGTGGATACCCCCCGGCAATGCCGTCAAACCGCAAAAACCCAGCTCGGAGGTGCCGCTCATGGCCGGGGGTCGCTTACGTCGCCCTGGAATCGCTGCATCGCGTGGATCATCGCGCCGAGCACCCGATGGGCCGCCATCAAGTCCGCGTCGGGCAGCTCCTCCAGGGCGACCCGAGTGAGGGCGCCCAGCGGACTGAAGAACGACTTGGCAGTAGCCAGGCCGGTTTCGCCATGCCGCAGGACGACCTTGCGACGATCGTCCGGGTGTGAATCGCGGCGGATGTGTCCCGAATCGATCAACCGATCGACGAGGTAGGTGATGGCCGAACCGGACAGCCCCATCCGCTGGCTTAGATCACCAGAGGTCATCGGGCGACCCGCGCCTTCTGCCACCATGACATACATCAATGCGCGGAAGTCGTTGGGCCGCAGATGATTCGACATCGCGAACTGCCGCCCGATCTGGTCGGATTCGGCTGATATCTCTCGCAGATCGGCAGAGATCAGCGACTCCAGCGCATCGCGGCTCCAGCGCTGCCCGTCAGCTTCCATAAGAATGTGAGCATATCCCTGAACCGCCAAACAGTTAAGTTCGTTAATGGTTAATTGAATGAAGTGATCCTGGGTGATGACCCTGCCGGGAGCGAACGGCCGAAGCGACGCCGCTTTACCAGCCGCTCCCGACTGGCGGGCCGAGGAGAGTTTCAGTAAGTTAACGTTTAAGTTTTTGAAGGTGATGGGTAAGGTCTTCCGAGGTCCAGAAGGGTCGATCGGAGCGGTTTCAGAGCTGTCGCACCGCGTTGTTTGAGCCGATCTAGCCTGGGAATGCCAAGCCGGCCAGGAGGGAGCGCGTGGCCAAGATGGGTGCTTTGTCGTTGACACCCGCCACAGATTCGCCGGTGATCGCGGCGGAACGGCCAGATGTGCAGGACTTCGACGAGTGGCGCTCGCACGTGCGATACGCAGTTCTCGCCCACCTCGCCGACTTCATCGCGCCGCGGCGTCGCGAGCTTGACGACACGCGCATCGATGCCGCGAGCGACATCCTGACAACGTTCATTTCCAGCGGCAAATGCGTGCGGTCGACCTTCGCGTATCTGGGATGGCTGTGCGGTGGCGCGCCCGGCGAGTCCGCGTTGCGGGCGGCCGCCAGTTTCGAGTTGCTACACGTGTTTGCGCTGCTGCAAGACGATGTCATGGACGGTTCGCCCGAACGGCGGGGGCGGCCCTCGGCGCACATTCGATTCGCCCAATGGCACCGCGAGCGCGGGTTATCCGGCTCGTCTCGGCGGTTCGGCGAATCGGCCGCCATCCTGCTGGGTGACCTCTGCCTGATCTGGTCCGAACAGATGCTGCGCGAGAGCGGTGTCGAATCCGCGGGCGTGCAGCGGGCGTGGCCCCGCTACGACACGATGCGCACCGAGCTGGCGATGGGTCAGTTCGGCGACCTGACGAGCGACGTCCGGCACATGCCTTCGCTGGAGGCCGTCCTCGACGTGGCGCGGCGCAAGTCGGGCAACTACACCGTGCGGCGGCCCCTGGAGATCGGGGCGGCGATGTCCGGTTGCGACGATCGAACGATGACACGGTTGGGCCGGTACGGCGCCGCCGTCGGGGAAGCGTTCCAGCTTCGCGATGACGTCCTCGGCGTCTTCGGCTCGCCGGCGACCACGGGGAAGCCGTGTTCCGGAGATCTGCTGGAACGCAAGGCAACTAGCGTGGTGGTGACAGCACACCAGCTGGCCGATCCGACGACCCGCGCAGAAATGAACGAATTGATGTACGGGCATGTCCTCGACGACGATGCGCTCGATCGGTGGAAGGCGTTGATCGTCAAGACCGGGGCCCTCGCGATGATCGAGGAGATGATCAGCGACCGCGTCGCGTCGGCGCGCGACCACCTTGGCGACACCCCGATCGGCGAACCCGTCCGTGCCGCGCTGGACAAAATGGCGGCCGCCTGTACGGATCGCGTCGAATGAGCGCCACAAGTTTGGGAGCATGCTGATATGCGGACCATCAAAGGACGCAGCGAGCACGTAGTGGTGATCGGCGCCGGCCTGGCGGGACTGTCCGCCGCGTTGCACCTGGCGGGGCGGGGGCGGGCGGTCACGGTGGTCGAGCGCGAAGCGTGGCCGGGCGGCCGCGCCGGCCGGCTCGACATCGACGGCTACCGCATCGACACCGGGCCGACGGTGATAACGATGCCGGACATCATCGATGAGACTTTGGCGGCCGTGGGGCAGAGCCGGTCGGGTCGGCTGGAGCTGCTGCCGCTTGATCCGGCCTACCGGGCGGTGTTCGCCGACGGCAGTGCGCTCGACGTGCACACCGATGCCGACCGGATGGCAACCGCCATTGAAGAGTTCGCTGGCTTCGGGCAGGCAGCGGGCTACCGGAGGCTGCGCGAGTGGCTGAAGCGGTTATACCGAATCGAATTCGACGGGTTCATCGCCGCCAATTTCGATTCCCCGCTGGCGTTGCTCACGCCGCAGTTGGCGCGGCTGGCCGCGATCGGCGGGTTCCGCAAATGGGATCGCGTAGTAAGGCGCCACATCAGCGATCCCCGGCTGCAGCGGGTCTTCACTTTTCAATCGCTGTACGCCGGCGTGGCGCCGCGCAACGCTCTGGCGGTCTACGCGGTCATCGCCTACATGGACACCATCGCGGGCGTGTTCTTTCCGCGCGGGGGCGTTCGCGCACTGCCCGACGCCCTGGCCGCGGCGGCCGTCGACGCCGGGGTCCAATTCCGTTACAACGCGACGGTGACCGGGCTCGACCGCGTCGGAGGGCGGGTCAGCGCCGTGCGAACGGATCGCTTGGACCCCATCAGCTGCGACGCGGTGGTGCTGACCACCGAATTGCCGAAGACCTATGAATTGTTGGGCCACACACCGCGTCGCCCCGTGCGGCTGCGGCCGGCGCCGTCGGCGGTCGTGGCGCACCTGGGCTGCCGCCGTGTCGCGCCGGACACAGCGCATCACACCATCCTGTTCGGTGACTCCTGGGATCAGACGTTCACCGACATCATCCGCGACGGACGGCTGATGCGGGATCCGTCGCTCCTGGTCACCCGCCCCACCGCCAGCGACCCGACGCTGGCCCCCGACGGGCGCGACCTGCTCTACGTCCTCGCCCCGGCACCGAACCTGGATCGCGGGAACATCGACTGGGGCAGCGTCGGCGATCTCTACGTCCACGACCTCATCGGCGACGTGGCGGCGCGGTTGTTGCCCGAATTGCCCGGAGACGCAACGGTATTGGACGTCGTCACACCCGCGGACTGGGCGCGGCAGGGCATGGCCGCGGGCAGCCCATTCGCGCTGGCCCACACCTTCGGGCAGACCGGACCGTTCCGGCCGGCCAACATGGTGCGCGGCGTCGAGAATGCGGTGCTCGCCGGGTCGTCAACCGTCCCCGGTGTCGGTGTGCCCACCACGCTGATCTCGGGCCGGCTCGCCGCGGACCGCGTCACCGGCTCCAATGCCGGCCGAACCGACCGGATGGCGACACACCACGACATGGGAGCCGGGTTGACATGATCCGCAGCGAATTGGACGCGGCCGGAATCGACGATCCACGCCTGCGCGAGGGGTATCGGCGCTGCCGCGAACTCAACGCCGCGCACGGCCGCACCTTCTTCCTGGCCACCCGCCTGCTGGCGCCCGACCAGCGTCCGGCGGTGCACGCCCTCTACGGTTTCGCGCGCTACGCAGACGACATCCTCGACGACCTGGATCCCCAGCTGCGCACCGACATTCGCAGCACGAGACTCCAGCAACTGGCCGATCAGTTCTTTTCAGGCGGAGACCATTTGGACAATCCCGTGCTCGCCGCGGTGACCCACACCGCGCGCAGGTACCGGATCGGCATCGAATTGTTCGACGACTTCCTGGCGTCGATGCGGATGGATCTCACGGTCACCGACTATCCGGACCGCGAGGCGCTCAACCTCTACATGCGCGGTTCCGCCGAAGCCATTGGCCTGCAGGTCCTTCCGGTGCTGGGCACGGTGGTGCCGGTCGAGGAGGCCGCGCCCTATGCCGCCGCGCTGGGCAGGGCGTTCCAGCTCACCAACTTCCTGCGCGACATCGACGAAGACCTGCTGCGGCAACGGGTCTACCTGCCGGCCGACGAACTGGCCGCCCACGGAGTCGACCGCGAGCTGTTGACCTGGTGTCACCAACACCGCCGCACCGATCCGCGGGTCAAGGAGGCGCTGGCGGCCCAACACGAGATCACCCGGGAGACTTACCGTTTCGCCGCTCCCGGTATCGCCATGCTCAGCCCCCGCTCGCAACCGTGCGTCGCGGCCGCGGCGGCGTTGTACTCGGAGATCCTGGATCGCATCGAAGAAAGCGACTACGCGGTTTTCAATCACCGGGCGACGGTCGGCAAGGCTCGACGACTGCAGGTCGCGGGCATCGGGCTGATACGGTCGTGGCGGGCGCGCAATGGTTCGCCCGGTGTTTCGGATCCCCCGGGGGCCGCATGACCGATCGCTGGCAATATCTGTTGGTCCTGGCCGCATGCCTGGCCATCACCGCGCCCCTGGAGATGTTCGGTCCCGGCGTTTACCGGCAATGGCGCCGGCTGGTGACGGCGGTCTGGCCCGTGGCCGCGGTATTCCTGCTCTGGGACGAGATCGCCATCGCCGCGCACGTGTGGACGTACAACGGCGCCTACATCACCGGCCTGAGCATTCCGTTCCACGTGCCGATCGAAGAGGTGCTGTTCTTCATCGTCATCCCGATCTGCGCGCTGCTCACCTACAACGCCGTCAGCACCATTTTGGAAAGGGTCAACCGCCGATGACGGGAGTGGGCTACACCGTTCCGGCCGTGGCGGCGGTATTGGCCGTGATTGCGCTGGAATTGGCGGTGCTGCGCACGGGGCTCTTCCGGCGGCCGGCCTACTGGCTGTCGATGCTGATCATTCTCGGCTTCCAGGTCCCGGTCGACGGCTGGCTGACCAAGCTCAGCTCCCCCATCGTCAGCTACGACCCTCGACACATCACCGGCCTGCGTTTCCCGTTCGACATCCCGGTCGAGGATTTCTTGTTCGGCTTCGCGCTGGCCACCGCCGTGCTGCTGGGATGGGAACGCCAACGTGCGCGTCGATGAGGCGCGTCCCACGCCCGACCAGTTGTCGGCCGCGTTCGATGCGGGAGCGACCGCCTATGACCGGCTGGTCGGCGCCAGCCCCGGCTACCACGACCAACTGCTGCTCTCCGCCCGCCGCATGCGAATCCGCGACCGCGGCAAGGGCTTACGGCTGCTCGACGCCGGGTGCGGCACCGGCGCCTCGACGGCCGCTCTGCTGGCCGTGGCGCCCGAGGCCGACATCGTCGCCGTCGACGCGTCCCGGGGCATGCTCGACGCGGCGCAAGCCAAGGACTGGCCACCGTCGGTGCGATTCGTGCACACCCCCGTCGAGCAATTGGCCGAGCACGGCGTCACCGGACCGTTCGACGGCATCCTGGCCGCCTACCTGATCCGCAACCTCGCCGACCGGGACGGGCAATTGCGGAAACTCCGGATGCTGCTGCGCCCCGGCGCCACCCTGGCGGTGCACGAATACTCGGTGCGCGACTCCGCCGCCGCCACCCGAATCTGGCATGCCGTGTGCTGGGGCATCATCATTCCCGCCGGGTGGTGGCGCACCCGGGACACGGCGCTGTACCGCTACCTGTGGCGCAGCGTGCTGGAGTTCGACGGCGCGGCACGATTCCGCGCCCGCCTCGCCGATGCAGGCTTCACCGCGGTGCACAGCGAAACGATGCCCGGCTGGGAGGCCAACATCGTGCACACCTTCCTGGCGGATGCGCCATGACAGCCATCGGTACCGACCGGCGACGCGAAACACTTCCCGCGACAACCGGATTGCCGGACGCGAATGCGCTGGCGTCACGACCCCGGGTGGTCGTCGTGGGCGGCGGCATCGCGGGCCTGACCGCCGCCACCGGACTGGCCGAACGCGGCGTCGCCGTCGAGGTGATCGAGCGCGAACATTACCTGGGCGGCCGGGTGGGCGGCTGGACGGAGCAGCACGGTGGCACCGGCCTGGCGATGAATCGCGGCTTCCACGCGTTCTTCCGCCAGTACTACAACCTGCGGGCCCTGCTCGGGCGCATCGATCCGCACTTGCGAATGCTCACGCCCGTGGCCGACTATCCGCTCATCGACGGGGCGGGCCGGCGCGACACCTTCCGGGGGTTGCCGCGGACCCCGCCGTGGAACGCGGTGGCCTTCGCGGCGCGCAGCCCGACCTTCCGGCTCCGCGACTTCCTTGAGATCGACGCTCGCGCGGCCGCGCCCCTGGCGGCGGTGTCGGTGCCGGGAATCTATGAGCGCCTCGACCACTTCGACGCCGCGACGTTCCTGAAGAGCATCCGATTCCCGCAGGCGGCAAGGCATCTCGCATTCGAGGTGTTCTCCCGCAGCTTCTTCGCCGACCCCGCCAAACTTTCCGCGGCTGAACTGGCGACCATGTTCCACATCTACTTCCTCGGATCGTCCGAGGGCCTGATCTTCGACGTCCCCACGTCGAACTACGACAGCGCCCTATGGGATCCGCTACGGCGCTACCTCGAGGCGCGGGGCGTGCGCTTTCGCCTCGGCACCGGCGCCTCGCAGATCGACACGGGACCGTCGGAACCGTTCCGGGTGCATACCGATTCGGGCGACCACATCAAGGCGGATGCCGTGGTGCTCGCCACCGACGTGACCGGTTTGCAGCGCATCGTCGCGGCATCGACCGGGCTGGCAACCGACGACTGGCGCGCACAGATCGCGCAGCTGCGCACCGCACCGCCATTCGCCGTGTATCGGTTGTGGCTCGATCGGCCCGTCAACGCCGGGCGGCCGGCGTTCCTGGGCACGGCCGGCCACGAACCACTGGACAACATCAGCGTGCTGGAGCGCTACGAACTTCAGGCCGCGGAATGGGCACGCGCTCACCGCGGGTCCGTCGTCGAATTGCACTCGTACGCCCTCGATGCCGAGCCGTCGCGCGCCGCCATGCTGCGCCAGCTGCACAAGATCTATCCGGAAACCGCGGCGGCGCAAGTCGTTTGCGAACAGCTCCTGCAACGCAACGATTGCCCGCTGTTTTCGCCCGGATCGTATGCGCACCGCCCCCCGGTGGTCACGCCGCAGCCCGGTCTGCTGTTGGCCGGCGACGCCGTCCGCGTCGATCTGCCCGTGGCGCTGATGGAGCGCGCCGCGACCACGGGATGGTGCGCGGCGAACCATTTGCTGGGAAGATGGGGGCTGGCCGGTCACCCGTTGGTCACGGTACCCACCCGCGGCCGGTCACCCCTGTTGCGATGGCTCGCCAGCCGCGAAGGACGCGCCCAGAGATGAATATTCGTGAACAGCTGCAACACCTGTGGCCGGCCACCCGAGCGAAAGACTGGCCGTTGCAGGTGATTCCGCGTACGCCGTGGGCCGAGCAACGCCCGACCTACCGGGACGCGCAGCCGGCCATCATCGACGGCGCGCTGGAACGCGCCCAGCAAAGACCGACGGGGAACTGGTTCGCGTTCGCAGGCAGCGCCGACGTGCGCCCCGGGCGACCGTTCGGCGCCCGGGTCGCCGGAGTCGAACTCGTCGCCTGGCGCGACGCCGACGACCGGCTTTGTGTCGGGCCCCGTAGTTGCCCGCACCTGGGGGCCGATCTGGCCACCGGGACCGTGCACTGCGGCACTCTGATCTGCAGATGGCACGGGCTGGCCCTGGATGGTCGCGCGGGTGAATTCGGCTGGAGTCCCTTGCCCAGCCACGACGACGGCACCCTGGTTTGGGTGCGGCTCGACAGCGTGGGTGGGGAGGCCCCGTTGGATGAGCCGGTGATCCCGGCCCGGCCGGCCGGCGACATCCTGGCCGCCGTCGCCCGCACTGTGGGCGTGTGCGAGCCCGCCGACGTCATCGCCAATCGGCTTGACCCCTGGCACGGCGCGTGGTTCCACCCGTACTCGTTCGCCCGGCTCGAAGTGCTCACCACGCCAACCGAACACATCGATCGGTTCCTGGTGGCGGTGACCTTCCGGATGGGCCGGCTGGGCGTTCCCGTTGTCGCGGAGTTCAGCTGCCCCGAGGCACGCACCATCGTGATGCGCATCGTGGACGGCGAGGGAACCGGCAGCACGGTGGAAACGCACGCCACGCCGGTCGGGTCAGGCCCCGACGGGCGGCCACGCACCGCCGTGCTGGAAGCCACCATCGCGTACTCGGACCGTCCCGGGTTCAAGCGGGCGTCCCGGGCGGCCCCGCTGATCACACCGCTCATGCGCTTCGCGGCCGGCAGGCTCTGGCGCGACGATCTCGCCTACGCCGAGCGCCGCTACCAGGTGCGTGCCGGTCTCGGCTGACGGCTCGGCCATGCGAAGAGGGTATGCCGCCGCGGTCGTGGTGACGGTCGCCGTGCACCTTGCCTACCTGGCCTACGTACCCTCGGGCGGCTTCCTCGCGCTGCGCTGGCCGCGCACCATCGTGCTGCACCGGGCGGCAGTCGCCTGGGGCGCCGCCGTCGTCGGGCTCAAGCTGCCCTGCCCGTTGACATCACTGGAATCATGGGCCCGTCGCCGCGCCGACATGGATCCCTTGCCCAGCACGGGGTTCGTCGACCGCTACGTCGCAGGGTTTGTCGTTCCGTCCGGCCGCATCGGCGTCGCTCAGGCATTCGCGTTCCTGTCGGCCGCCGTCTCCTGGGGCCTGTTCGCGAGACGCGTCAGCCGTTGAGGCCGGCCTGCGGCCGCGGCGCGCCCGCCCGTGAGGCATCCGTGCCGGGGGGCACCGCGTCGGGTTGACTCCGGCCAGACTGGCGTTGCCGCGTTCGTTGCCACACGGCCCAAGTGAGCGCCGAAAGCAGAACGGCCAAAACGATCAAAGTCGGCCAGAGGGCCAACTGCGCAAGCCACAGGTCTCGTTGTAACCGCATCACTTTGCGCCGGCCGCGCCAGACACGCTGCGGTACCTCTTTCACAGTCATCGCAGGCCACATACCCCGGAGCCGACGGATTAAACGACAGGGCATTCGAGGTCCCAACGTGTTTGGACCATTGCGTGAGGGGCTAGTCACCAGCATGAGCACCGAGTCCCACATTCCCACCGAGCCGTCATCGCGATCGTTCACCCGGCTGGCGGCCGCGTGGTGGGCGCTTGTCGTCGGCCTGGTGATCTTGATCGTTCTGCTTATCTTCGTCGCGCAGAACACCGAATCCATCACCGTCCACTTCCTTGGCTTCCACTGGAACCTGCCCGTCGGAGTGGGCTACCTGTTGGCGGCGGTTGCCGGGGCAACCACAACGGTGCTCGTCGGCGCCGCGCGGATCATCCAGCTCCGCAGGGCGACAAAAAAGCATCTCAAGGCGCTTTGATCCCCGGCGCCAAAGCCCTTGCTCGGCAAGCACTCACGAGTGAACCATCCTGGCGAAGCGGGCGTTATTCCAGTCACTTAATTATTAAGTGATTTAAGTTACGGATGCCGGTTCCGGGGATTCGGCCCCTATTCCACGGGGAATGCCTTAACGACCGGTCGGGGAGGAAGCCATGGATCACGCAGAAACGAGCGACGCCGTCGCCGAGGCGGTCGGCAAAGTCACCGAGGCCCTCGAAACCGTCGAGCGCGCTCGGGGCCACCTGTATTCCTTCCACCAGCTGACCGGGCGGGCCGACCTGCAACTCGACGCCGCGGTCGCCCAGCTGAACGAGCTGGGGCACTCCGACCTGGCGCGACACATCAGCGTCGAACTGGTCGGGCGCAACGTGTTACCCGGACGGTGGACGTTTCAGGTCGTCGACGATTACGACGACGGCTACTACCGATGCTTCCGAGAAGTGGAACGCCTGGTGCGGAGCCGGCTCACCGCCGGTCGTCGCCACGTTTACGAAGCACAGCTCAAGGAGCGCCGGCGCACGTCGGGGCATCCTGCCCATACCGCCAGCCCCAACGACAGCTCAGCTGAAGGAGCGAATTGATGCACTGCGTCGTGTTCGGCGCCACGGGATACCTGGGCACGCGGCTCATCCCCGAGCTGCTCGAGAAGGGGCACACCGTGCGCGTGCTGGCCCGAGACCCCGCCAAGCTTGACGACGTCGCCTGGCGCGGCCAGGTCGACGTCGTTGCCGGCGACGTCATCGACGCCACCGGCGTGGGGCGGGCACTGGAAGGTCAGCAAGTCTTGTACTACCTGGTGCATTCGCTGATGCGGCCCGACTTCGTGGACTTCGACGAACGCGCGGCCCGCAACGTCGCCGAGTGCGCGGCCCGGGCGGGGCTGTCGCGCATCGTCTACGTCGGCGGCATCACGCCCGACGGGCAGAAGCTCTCCGATCACCTGGCCTCACGCGCGCAAGTCGGGCGCCTGCTACGGATTTCGGGCGTGCCCTCCGTTGAATTGCGCGCGGCCGCCATCATCGGGGCGGGGTCGGCCAGCTTCGAGATGCTGCGGTACCTCACCGAGCGGCTGCCGCTGATCGTCGCGCCGCGATGGTTGCGTACCTGCGTCCAGCCCATCGCGGTGCGCGACGTCCTCTACTACCTGGTCCGCGCGGCGGAGCTGCCCGCGGAGGTGAACCGGCCATTCGACATCGGCGGACCGGACCGCTTCACCTACACCGAAATGATCCGCAAGTACGCCGTGATCGCGGGCCTGCCCCGGCGGCCCGCGGTGCCTGTGCCCCTATTGACGCCACGGCTGTCGGCGCCGTGGGTCGACATGCTCACCCCAATTCCTCGCCAACTGGCCGTCTCGCTGATGGAGTCGCTGGAAAACGACGTGGTGTGCGCCAACCACGACATCGCCCGGTACATACCCGATCCCGACGGCGGGCTCACCCACTACGAGGAGGCCGTCGAACTCGCCCTGGGGCACGTGCGCGAAAAAGATCTGCGCACCCGGTGGTCGCGCGCCGACATGAATGGTGCACCCTCCCAGCCGCTGCCCACCGACCCGCAGTGGGCCGGCGGATCGCTGTATGAGGATGTGCGCCAACGCCATAGCCGCACCGACCCCGAAACGCTATGGCGGGCCATCCAAACGGCCGTCGCGGAGCGCAACTGGTCGGCGTTTCCGTTGGAATGGCCCCTGCGCGGCTGGATCAACGGCGCGCTGGGCGCCGTGCGGTTTCTGCGCCGGCCGCTGGACGGGCAGCAACTGCACGAAGGCGAGGCCCTGGACTGGTGGCGGGTGGAGCGCATCGACACGCCGCGGCTGCTCCGACTGCGCGCTGATATCCCGCTGCCCGGGCGCCTCTGGCTGGAGCTGTCGGCGAGCCCCGCCGGCAACGGCGGATCCCAGTACCGCCAGCGGGCGTTGTTTCAGCCTTATGGCCTTGCAGGGCAGATCTTTTGGAACGCGGCAGCGCCCTACCGCGACGTGGTGTTCGGCGGCATCGCCCGCGACGTCACCGCCACCGCGCGCGGTGGCGTAACGCCGGCGGCGGCTCCGTCATGTTGAAAGGAGAAGCGACATGGGTGACAAGAAATTTCAGGAGGGCGACAAGGTCGAGTGGCGCAGCCACGGCAGCACCGTTCGGGGAACGGTGGAGCGCGAAATCACCTCGGACACCGAGGCCGCCGGACGCACCGTGCGCGCCTCCGAAGACGAGCCGCAGTACCAGGTCCGCAGCGACAAGACGGGCGCGGACGCGGTGCACAAACCCAGCGCGCTGCGCCGCCGGGACTGAGGTCGAAGATGGCCGACGATGACGACGAGACCACCTGGGACAGCTTCCGGAAGACGGTCAACATGACCGCTGGCGAGCTGGAGAAGTGGCTCGCGACCGAGCAGTCGCAGAGTGTGGGACAGACGCGGGGCGGCGATGAGTCGACCGGCCATGCCAGCGGTCGCCGCATTGTCGAGATACTCCGGGCCAAACGGGGTGACCTCGCGGCCGACGACTACGCGCACATGCGCAAGGTCGTCGGCTACGCCAAGCGCCACCTGGCGCAACGCCCCCGGGGCGACATCGCCGAGAGCGCTTGGCGCTACTCCCTGATGAACTGGGGCCACGACCCGACCAAGTCCTGAACGGGCCAATCCGGCGCAAATGCGAGACACTTGGCGGGGTACGCGGACCGCGCGCGGCGGTCGCCGATACGCTGGGCGGCGAATCTTGCAGAAGGACACAGGTAAGTGACCAAGCGCGGCGCCTCTGATCGACGACTAGACCGAGCCGAACTCGAGAAGTTGATGTCGGCCGACATGCGCGCACTCACAGCGCAATCGGACCGCATCGGACGGCACTTCGCCCGTCAGCACGATGTCGGCGGCACCGACTTGCACGCCTTGCTGCACATCATGGTCGCCGAAACCGCCGGGACGCCGCTGACGCCGGCCCAGTTGCGACAACGGCTGGACGTGTCGCCCGCCGCGATCACCTACCTGGTTGACCGAATGATCGACTCCGGGCACCTTCGGCGCGAGCCCGATCCCGTCGACCGGCGCAAGACGCTGCTGCGTTACGAAGAACCCGGCATGGAGCTGGCCCGCTCGTTCTTCACCCCACTCGGCGCGGAACTGCGCGCGGCCCTTGCCGACCTGTCCGACCGCGATCTGGCCGCAGCACATCGGGTTTTCCTGGCGATGATGGAGGCCATGTCCACCTTCGAATCGCAATTCGACACGGCGGCCCCCAAACCTTCGGTGAACGAAGCCAAGCCCGCGCCAGCCAAGGGCCGGCGAAGGCCGGTGAGTAAGACCGGCGATCGCCCGACCTAACGCACCGGCCGCCGGGCCGCCGGGCCGAGCACCCGCTGCTCGATCAGGTCCGCCCCGCGCTGCACACCTCCGGTCGCGGCGAACCCGGCAGCCACGCGGCGCGCGCCGTCCGCCATCGTCATCGCCGCCCGCACCTTCGCCCTCAGCCGCGCCACGGTGAGGCGTTTGGCAGCCAGGCGGGTGCCGCAGCGAGCGACCTCGACGCGCCGCGCGACCTCGGCCTGGTCCCGCGCGAACGGCACGACGCAGACGGGTACGCCGCGGTCGAGGGCTTTCAGCGTCGTTCCCATCCCCCCGTGTGTGATGGCGCAGCTGGCCCGCTCCAGCACCGCCCCGTGGGGGACGAAGCGGCTTATGGTCGCGTTGGGTGGCCGCGGAAGGTCGGGTGGTATGCCCGCGGGGAACGTCGCCACCACGTGGACCGGCTCATCGGCCAGCGCCCGAAGCGCGATTCGCCCCAGGGCGGCGTCGGGCTGTTTGATCGAGGACGTGTTCACCAGTACCACTGGCCGTTCGATGGCGGCGAGCCACTCCGGCGTGGCGCTCTGCGCGGGTTCGAAAACACACGCGCCGATGTGGTGAACCAAACCGGCCCAGCCGGGGTGCCGATACTCGAAGGGCTCGCCGCCGACGGCCAGCAGCAGCGGCGCGCGCCGCACGAAGTCGTCGACCGAGGCGACCGGCGCCACCCCCAGACCAGCGCGAATGGCGTTGACCCGCGGCAGCATTGGCCGGTCGAACAGGTGCCGGACGATCGGTCGAACCGAGGCGTCCCGGAAGTCGCCGACGATGCCGGGAAGCGGTCGAAAGCCCGGGCCGAAGGGCGGAACGCCACGGGACCGTAGGTACGGGGTGAAGGGCGAAAAGACCAGCCATGGGATGCTTCCGGCATCCGCGGCCGACATCGCCCCCCAGCAGTTCGCGTCCACGATGATGGCATCCGGCCGGACCGCATCGACCGCGCGCCGCAGATCCTCGACTTCGAGCACCGCGCGACGGCAGAGCACGTCGATGGTTGACTTCAACACTTCCAAGGCGTTTCGCGCCCGCCAGTCCTCGCCGACGATCGCCTCGATGTCGGGCGCGACGGGCTCGGCGTGCACGCCCACCCCCCGCATCGTCGCGACGCCGGCCGCCATAGTGCGGGCGTGAACCTCGTGACCGCGGGCGACGAGCTCGGCCAGCAGCGCCCCGACCGGCAGCAGGTGCCCGAGGGCCGGCGACCCGTAGGCCAGTATCACCGCCATCTCGCACGCCTCTACGAGACCGGCGTGAGGTCGAGGGCGCGCAACCCGGAAAGGCCGGCGACACCGCAGCCGTGCAGGCAGACGCGAAGCTCGTCGATGAACGGCTGCAGCCAATCAACAACGGCCGCAGCGGAATCGATCGCGGCCGGCAGCAGCGGCCGAGCCACCGCCACGACGTCGGCGCCCAACGCGATGGCCTTGGCCGCGTCCATCCCCGTGCGGATACCCCCCGAAGCCACCAGCGGAATCTCCGGCAGCACCTCCCGCACCTCGACGATCGCCGTCGCGGTCGGGATGCCCCAATCGGCCAGATGCGGGTACCGCAGCTCGCCGTAGCGGACGAACTGCTCGACCCGCGACCATGACGTGCCGCCGGCGCCCGCAACGTCTATCCCGGAAAGGGGCAGGTCCCCTTCGGCCCCAACCAGTTCCGCCGCCGCCACGCCGCCGATCCCGTGGCCGACCTCCTTGAGCAGCACCGGGCGATCTATCGCGTCGGCCACAGCTCGCAGCCTGGCCAACGACCCGGAGAAGTCCGTGTCACCGTTGCTCTGCATGGCTTCCTGCAACGGATTGGTGTGCACCGCAAGCGCATCGGCGCCCACCCGGTCGAGAGCCTTCGCGAGCTCGGGCACGGCGGCCTCGGTCAGCTGGGCCAGGCCGATGTTGCCGAACAGCAAGACATCCGGGGCCACATCACGAACCGTGAAGCTGGCCGCCGCCCGCTCGCCGAGCACGCTGTCGAGCATGATCCGCTGTGAGCCGAGCATCATCCCGACGCCAAGCTGTTGAGCGGCCGCGGCCAGATTCCGGTTGATGGTGCCCGACAACTCGGCGCCGCCGGTCATCGCACCGATGAGAACCGGCGACCGCAGGTTCGCACCGAAGAATTTGGTGGACAGGTCGATGTCACCGAGGCTGGTCTGGGTCAGCGCGTTGTAGGGCAACCGGTAGCGCTCCAGCCCCGTACTGAGCTGCTCATAGTTGACCTGCTCACCGAGGCACACGTCGATGTGCCGACGCTTGCGAGTGGTCATCGGCCCGCGGTCGGCCGTCACTGCGGGCACCCCGGCGCGACGAACCCCCGGCCCCTCACATCCATAATGTTCATAGTGCCCCTTGTTGCGTGCCGTCGGCGCCCTAATGCGTGACGATGCGTAATTTCAGTTGATTAATGTTTAACATACTGAAAGACTTCTCTTTGTGATGTGGGATGGCTTGGCCGCGGCCCTGACGGGGCGGCGATCGTGGCTGTTCGCGCTGGCTGCCCTGCTGCTCGGCATCGGTTTCATGGTGATCGTCGGCGCGAATGCGGCGGCGGGCCAGGCGCCGTTGTCTGTGCCGACGGCTTCCGATTCCGCCAGGGTCGACGCCCTGGCTCGCCAGTTTCCCGGCGGGGACCGCGTTCCATTGATCATGGTCGTCAGCCGCACCGACGGTGCCGCGCTCACTCCCGCCGACGTCACCGCCGCACAGGCGGCGCGCGACCGCATGCAGGCCGCCGTACGGCCGGACGTCGCCGCGGCGGCGGCACCGGCGCAGGTGTCGGCCGACGGCAAGGCGGCCATCGGGGTGGTGCCGGTCAGCGCCGATCTGTCGGGCCTCACCCTGAGCGACACGGTCGCCAACCTGCGCAAAGCCGCCTCCACCGGCCTGCCGACGGAGCTGCAGGCACACGTCACGGGCGGCCCGGCGTTCGGCGCCGACATCGCCGGCGCGTTCACCAACGCCAACATCACCCTGCTCGCGGTGACGGCCTCGGTGGTGGCCCTCCTGCTGATCGCCACCTATCGCTCCCCGGTGCTATGGCTGCTGCCGCTGGTGGTGGTCGGGTTCGCCGACCGGGTCGCGGCGGCGGTGGGTACGGCGGTGGCGTCGCTGACCGGGCTGAGCTTCGACGGGGCGACCTCCGGAATTACCAGTGTCCTGGTGTTCGGTGCGGGCACCAACTACGCGCTGCTGTTGATTTCGCGCTATCGGCAGGAGCTTCGGCACACGAGCGAACACCGAGAGGCCCTGCGTCGCGCGGTGCGGATGGCCGGGCCCGCGATCGTCGCCAGCAATGCCACCGTGGTGCTGGCGTTGCTCACCTTGCTGTTCGCCTCGACGCCGAGCACACGCAGCCTGGGCGCGCTCGCGGCGTGCGGACTCGTGGTCGCCGCGGTGTCGGCCCTGGTGATACTGCCACCGCTGCTGGGACTGTGTGGCCGTCGATTGTTCTGGCCGTTCATTCCCCACCCCGAGGACCACCCGACCACGGATTCCGGTGCCTGGCATCGCATCGGGGAGTGGGTGAATCGGCGTCCGGCGCTGGTCGCGGCGGTCGCGGTCGCCGGTCTGGCGGCCCTTGCCACCGGCCTACTGGGCACGCGCATCGGTTTGTCGCAGACCGAGCAGTTCCGGGTTGACGCGGATTCGGTGACCGGTTACGACATTGTGGCCGCGCATTTTCCGGCCGGCCTGGCCAGCCCGACGCTCGTGGTCGCCCCCACCGATTCGCGGGTGCCGCAGGCCATCAAGGCGACCCCCGGCGTGATCTCGGCGACCGATTCGGGCCACTCGGCGTCCGGGCTGACTAAGTGGTCGGTGGTGATCGATGCGCCGCCAGCCACCGATCGGGCGTTCAATACCATTGCCGCGCTGCGTGATACGACCAAGTCCGCCGACCCTGCGGCGCTGGTGGGCGGAGCGGATGCGCAGGCACTCGACGTCCGCAACGCGGCAACCCACGACCGGCATCGGCTGATCCCGGCGATTCTTGCGGTCATCCTCGTCGTGCTCTATGTCCTGCTGCGATCCGTACTCGCGCCGCCCACACTGCTCGCGGCGACGATTCTCGGGGCACTGGCCGCATTAGGCCTTGGCGGATGGGCCAGCAGCCACGTGTTCGGCTTTCCGGCGCTGGACAACAGCACGCCGCTGTTCGCCTTTCTCTTTCTGGCCGCCCTCGGGGTGGACTACACCATCTTTCTGGTCACCCGGGCGCGCGAGGAGTCCGCGCAGCGCGGGGCACGGGCGGGGATGGTCGCGGCGGTGTCGGCCACTGGCGGCGTCATCACCAGTGCGGGAATCGTGTTGGCCGCCGTCTTCTGCGTGCTGGGCGTGTTGCCGCTGATCGTGCTCACCCAGCTGGGAATCATTGTCGGCCTGGGCATCCTGCTGGACACCTTCGTGGTCCGCACACTGGTCATCCCCGCGCTGTTCGCCGTCATCGGCGACCGTATCTGGTGGCCCGCCGTACCGAAACCCGCCAACACCGTTGCAGCACAAGCCGAATATCAACACGAACGGAGCGCCAAGTGAACAAGTCAACCCTGGCCGCGACGAGCCTCGCCGTGGCCGTCGCCGGCGGATCCGGAAGCATCGCGAGCGCCAAGGCCGTTCCCGCCTGGTACGCACGGCTGCGCAAGCCGCCCTACCAGCCCCCCAACGCCGCCTTCCCGGTGGCGTGGACCACCCTTTATGGCGACATCGCGGTCACGTCCGCGGTGGCCATCGACCGGTTTCGCGCGGCGGGACAATACGACAAGGCGCGCCGCTACACCGCGGCACTCGGGCTCAATCTTGTTCTCAACGCCGCATGGAGCTGGCTCTTCTTCCGTTTCCACAAACTCGGCGCCTCCGCGGTCGGTGCCGCCGCGCTGACGGCCAGCAGCGTCGACCTCACGCGTCGGACGGCGCAAGCCGACCCGCGGGCCGGACTGGCCCTGTCGGCGTATCCGCTGTGGTGCTCCTTCGCGACGGTCCTGGCCACCCATGTTTGGCGGCTGAACCGCTGAGGAAATCATCGGACCATGCCGACCCTCTTGTGGTTTCGCCGCGACCTACGGTTGGGTGACCATCCGGCGCTGAATGCCGCGGCCGGCGCCGGAGAAGTGCTCGCCTGTTTCGTGCTCGATCCGAAGCTCGAGGCTTCCTCCGGCCGGCGCCGCCTCCAGTTCCTGGGTGACTCGCTGCGACAGTTGCGTGACGACCTGGATGGCCGGTTACTGGTGACCCGCGGCCGGCCCGACGACGTGATCCCGCGCATCGCCGGGGAGGTCGGTGCGTCGGCCGTGCACATCTCCGAGGATTTCGCGCCGTACGGCAAGCGCCGTGACGAAAAGGTGCGTGCCGCATTGGATTCCGTTCCCCTGGTGGCCACGGGATCGCCGTACCTGGTGTCACCGGGCCGGGTCACCAAGAAGGACGGCACCCCCTACCAGGTGTTCACCCCGTTTCTGCGCCAGTGGCGCGAGTCCGGGTGGCGGGCACCGGCGAAATCGAGCGCCGGTTCGGCGCGCTGGCTCGATCCGGCGCAGCTGCCGTTCGAGCAAGCCGAAATCCCAGATCCCGGCGCCGAACTCGACGTCGCCGCCGGCGAGGCCGCGGGCCGCAAGCAGTGGAAGTCGTTCGTGGACAACGGCTTACAGCGCTATGCCGAGGAACGTAACCGGCCCGATATGCACGGCACCAGCCGGATGTCGGCGCACCTGAAGTTCGGCAGCATCCATCCCCGGACCCTGGTCGCCGATCTCGACCTCCGTCACGACGGGGCCCGGGCTTATCTGCGCGAGTTGGCATTCCGCGACTTCTACGCCGATGTGCTGCATCACCGGCCGGCCAGCGCCTGGCGCAATTGGAACAGCCAGTTCGACGGCATCCGTACCGACACGGGTTCCGACGCGAAACGCCGCTTCGAGTCGTGGAAGGCCGGCGAAACCGGCTTCCCGATGGTGGACGCGGGGATGCGTCAACTGCGCGAGACGGGGTTCATGCACAACCGGGTGCGGATGATCGTCGCATCGTTCTTGGTCAAAGACCTGCACCTGCCCTGGCAATGGGGCGCCGAGTGGTTCCTGGATCAGCTCGTCGACGGTGACATGGCGAACAACCAGCATGGGTGGCAGTGGTGCGCGGGCTGCGGTACCGATGCCGCGCCGTACTTTCGGGTGTTCAACCCGACCACCCAGGGCGAAAAGTTCGACCCGTCCGGGGAGTACGTCCGGCGCTGGGTGCCCGAGCTGCGCTCGGTCGACGACGCGCACCTGCGCAAGGGCGAGCGGCCGGCCGACTACCCCGCCCCGATCGTCGACCACGGCGCCGAGCGCGCCGAAGCGCTGCGGCGCTACCAGAGCATCTGAGCCACCAGCCGACGCACCTCGCCCAGCAACGAATTGTCGCCCGCGTGAACGTTTGCTCATTCGCCTGCCCCGAAGCCAGCTGGCATGCAATTATCAGCCGATTCACAGTTGTCAAGCCGCTCGGGAGGCACTAATGACACACTTCATCGTTCGCACGTTGGTGGCCTCCGGTGCCGCAGCGGGATTGCTGGCAGGCGTCACCGCCTGTTCGTGTTCCGTGGGCTCGTCGCACACGGTCAGCAAGAGCGACGTTGCCGGCCAGATCACCTCCAAGCTCACCGATGCCGCGGGCAATAAACCCGATTCGGTGACCTGCCCGAACGATCTGCCGGCAAAGGTTGGGGCGCAACTCAATTGCGAGATGAAGGTCAAGAACCAGACATTCAATGTCAACGTGACCGTCACGAGCGTGAACGGCAATGACGTCAAGTTCGACATGGCGGAGACGGTCGACAGGAACCAGGTCGCCAGCATCATCAGCGACAAGCTGACCCAGCAGGTGGGCCGACGGCCGGACGCGGTCACCTGCCCCGACAACTTGAAGGGCGTGCAGGGCGCGACGCTACGGTGCCAGCTCGTCGACGGCAAGGACAAATACGGCGTAGCGGTGACCGTCACCAACATCGACGCCGGCGACGTCAACTTCGATTTCAAGGTCGACGACCACGCCGAACCGGCCGCCTAGCGGGGATCGCGAGCGCGGCGAAGCCGGGCGCTGCGGGTCACCGCCATCCGGCTAGCGGGCAGCCTTCTTGCGCTCGATGTCGGCCAGCGCGGCGGCCAGTTCCGCCCGCTGGGCGGCCGAGCTCTCCCAGGCGAGCTGGCGGTTCTTGACCACCTTGGCCGGGGCGCCGACCGCTATCGAGTAGTCGGGGATGACACCGCGGACCACCGCGTGCGAGCCCAGCACGCAGCCGCGGCCGACGGCCGTGCCGCGCAGCACCGTCACCTTCACCCCGACCCAGGTGTCGGGCCCGATCCGCACCGGTGACTTCACGATGCCCTGATCCTTGATCGGCAGGTTGATGTTGTCCATGCGGTGGTCGAAGTCGCAGACGTAGCACCAGTCGGCCATCAGGACCGAATCGCCGAGTTCGATGTCGAGGTAGGCGTTGATGACGTTGTCACGGCCCAGCACCACCTTGTCGCCGAACCGCAGCGACCCCTCGTGGGCACGGATCGTGTTCTTGTCGCCGATGTGCACCCAGCGACCGATCTCCAGCTGCGCGAGTTCGGGCGTCGCGTGGATCTCCACGTCCTTACCCAGGAAGACCATCCCTCGGGTGATGATGTGCGGGTTGGCGAGCTTGAACTTCAGCAGCCGCCAATACCGCACCAGGTACCAGGGCGTGTAGGCGCGGTTGCGCAACACCCATTTCAGCGACGCCAGCGTGAGGAACTTGGCCTGGCGCGGGTCCCGCAGGTTCGATCCACGCCAGCGGCGATGAACCGGCGCGCCCCACATGCTCGTCATGGCCGGACAGCCTAGCGATCAATTGCGCCGAGATCTCCACGGGTTACCCTCACCTGTACTCGATCGCTGCCCATGCCGACGTCCGCGGAAAGGATCTGGGGAATCCAAGTGCGTGCCCGACATCTGCTGCGTGGGCTTCGGCGTTGGTCATCCGCGCTGCTGGCGGCCGGGATCACCATGGGGTTCGCCGGCTGCGCCAACACCGACTCGTGGGTGGAGGCATCCGCCTCGGCCGGCTGGCCCGCGCAATACGGTGACGCCGCCAACAGCAGCTACACCGGCACCAACGGCGCCACCAAGCTGGCGCTGGGGTGGACGCGCTCCGTCAAGGGCGGCTTGGCCGCGGGCCCGGCGCTGAGCGCGCGCGGCTACCTGGCCCTCAACGCGCAGACGCCGGCCGGCTGTTCGCTGATGGAGTGGGAGAACGACCACAACGGCCGGCAGCGCTGGTGCGTGCGGCTGTTCCAGGGCGGCGGGTTTGCGGGCCCCCTCTTCGACGGGTTCGACAACCTCTACGTCGGCCAGCCCGGCGCGTTCCTGTCCTTCCCGGTCACGCAGTGGACGCGGTGGCGGCGGCCGGTGATCGGAATGCCCGCGACGCCAAGGTTTCTGGGACACGGGCAGCTGCTCGTGGTGACGCACCTGGGCCAGGTGCTGGTCTTCGAGGCGCACCGTGGCGAGGTGGCCGGCAGCCCGATGGATCTGGTGGACGGCGTCGATCCCACCGACGCGACGCGCGGGTTGGCCGACTGCGCGCCGGCCCGCCAGGGTTGCCCGGTGGCCGCCGCACCCGCATTCTCGGCGGCCAGCCAGATGGCGGTGCTGGGCGTCTGGCAGCCGGGCGCCCCGGCCGCCGGGCTGATCGGGCTGAAGTATCACCCCGGGCAGACGCCGCTGCTGTCGCGGGAGTGGACCAGCGACGCCGTCGGGGAGGGTGTCATCGCCAGCCCCGTGCTGTCCGCCGACGGGTCGACCGTCTACGTCAACGGCCGCGACCAACGACTGTGGGCACTTCACGCCGGTGACGGGAAAGTGAAATGGTCGGCGCCGCTGGGGTTCCTGGCACAGGCGCCGCCCGCCGTCACGCCCGGCGGACTCATCGTGGCGGGCGGCGGGCCCGACACCCGGCTGGTGGCGTTCAGGGACGCGGGCGATCACGCGGATCAGGCGTGGCGCCGCGACGACGTCGTCCCGCTGTCGTCGTCGAGCCTGGCGGGCGCCGGCGTCGGCTACACGGTCACCAGCACCCCGGCCGCGAACGGCGCGCCCGGCATGTCGCTGCTGGTCTTCGATCCCGGCGATGGTCACACCCAGGGCAGCTACCCGCTTCCGGCGGCCACCGGATATCCGGTCGGGGTCTCGGTCGGCACCGATCGCCGGGTCGTGGCCGCGACCAGCGACGGCCAGGTGTACGGTTTCGCGCCGGCATGACCGGGCCATACTGACCCCATGGCCACCGATGACGACGAGACGCGGGGCGCTGTCGCCTCCTACTCCGGAAAAAGCGAGCGCAACCTGGCGGTGGACCGCACCGCGACCATCGTGCTGCTCGCCGTCCACGCCTTCCTGGTCGCCGTCACCATCGGCGTGCTGAGCCTCTTCGTCATGGGTACCGACCCGTGCGGCTACCGGAAGTGCGGCGACCCGGCGTGGATCGACCGCGCCATGTTCTTAGGCCTCGGCGGCGGGGCCGTCGTCTTCGTCGCCGCCCTGGTGGTCGCCATCCGCCGCCTCGCCCGGCGCCGCGCCGCCTTCTTCGTCCCGCTGCTCGGGTGCCTCGCGCAGGTGGCGCTGGCGGCCGGCGCCGCGGCAATGGAGACGCTGGCCGGTCCGGTCTGACGCCAGCGGTGTCAGAGGGCCAGCGGCGGGATGGCGTTGCGGGGCACCTCGGCTTGGACCGGCCCGGCAAACGCCGGCAGCATCTCACCGGGCGCGAAGTAGAAGATCAGTTGGTCGTCGGTGATCGCAAAGTTCTGGTAGTGCGTCGGGTCGTGCCCGGTCGAGGGCAAAATGGTTGCGCCCAAAGGAGTTTGGCGTGCCAGGTCACGCTGCACGACCGGGAAGATGCTGTCCAGCGGGTTGGTGCCCGGCGCGAACAGGTTGTCGAAGGTGATGGGCTGCTTCGTCCCGAGGTTGTAGTTGAACGCCTTGTACCAGATGGAGGGGTGCGACCCGCCGAGGTCCTGGAAGAGCTTGAGCACCACGCTGCGGGTGTTGTGCGGCGGCTGACCGGAGCTGCGCTGCTCGGTGGTCGCCTCGAATTGGTAGGGCTGATCGCGCGACCCGGAGCTCTGCGCGACGTTGACGAAACCGTCCCGGTTCTGCGTGATGTAGTCGGTCAGCGCCTGCTCGTCGGGATAGTCGGCGGGAAACACCATGTTGAGCATGTAGGTGGGGCCGGTGGCGCGCACGCGGCACATCTGGCCGTCCTCCATGGTGCCGCCGAGGCTGGCGCACGACGGTGGGGCGGCGGCGGCCGGCCAGCCCAACAGGGCCGCCGACGCGAGCGCAACGGCCGCTATCAGATAACGCATCCTTCTATTGTCCTTGCAGATTAGGCGGGGCTGGCGCCTCCAAGAGCGATCCCACCAGCCTACCGCGAGGGCCTGCAGACGAACGCCGTCGCGCGACCGGCGGCCCGCGACCCGATGCGGGTGATGACCACCGACAGGGGCCGGCTGCCACGCAGCCGCATCCGCCGCCGCAGGGCGTCGGGGTCGACCCGCACTCCGCGAACCAGGACCTCCAGCGTCCCGCAGCCCAGCGCTGACAACGCCTGGCGGAGCCGTCGCTCGTCGAACGCCAGCCGCTCGAGCACCTCGAAGCCGCGGACCGCCGCCGGCAGCACATCCCCGGACAGGTAGGCGATGTCGGGATCGAGTTGCCACAACCCGTGCCGCGCCGCGTAGTGGCGAACCAGCCCCGCCCGGACCACCGCCCCGTCGGGATCGACTATCCATCGCCCGGCCGGCCCCACCGGGCAGTCGTCCGGGTCGGTGTCGGTGATCTGCTCGTCGCGGTCGAGGACGCTGGCCCGCCGGCGGACACCGCCCTGCGCCAGCCCGCGCGACCACAGGCACGCTTCCCGCACCGCGCCGCGATAGGACGTCACCTCGATCTCGCCGTCGAAACCGAGCCGGCTGACTTCGTCGAAATCTATTCCGGGAGAACACTTTACGACGAGATTGCGATCCCGATAGGTGTCGATCAGGGCACCAAGGCCCGGCCGGTAGTCGTCGATGCGGAAGCGGCGCCGCCCGCTGTCGCGCCGCGCCGGGTCCACCAGCACGGCGGCGTCGCGGGTCACCGGCACCAGCGCGTCGGCGCGGCAGAGGTGGGCGGCCTCACCCAGGTTGTGCCGGGCCATCGCCAGCCGCACCGCATCGAGGTCGCTGCCCACCGACCGGACCCCGAGCCGGTGCAGCGCGGCCAACTCGGTGCCGATCGAACAGGTCGCGTCGTGCACGACGACTCCCGCCTCGGCGAGCCGCGCGGCGCGGTGCAAAGCCACCGGGGCCGCGGTGGCCTGCTGCAGCGCCTCGTCGGTGAAAAGCCATTCTGACACCGGGATTTCGGGACCCAGTCCGCTGAATTTCTCGGCGGCGCGCCGCCGCAGCAACGTCGTTTCCACCAGCACCGCCGCCCGGTCGCCGAACCGGGCGCGCGCCGAGGCGATATCGGCGATCCGGGTGGCATCGGTCAGCTCGAGTTCGGCGACCACCGCCAGCGCCGCGGCACCCGATTCCGACCGCAGGTAACGGACGTCCCCGATGCCGAACGTGAGGCCGTCACTCAGGAGGGCTTGACCCCGGTGATCATCACGTTGTAGAACCAGCCCTTCGGGGCCAGGTGGCGCATGACGTTGGCGTCGAGCCAACTCAATGTCTTCCAGCTGGTGAACGCGAACTTCGCCCAGCCCCAGCCGAGCCGCCCGGGCGGCACCGCGCATTCGAACGTGCGCAGTGGCCAGCCCAGCATCGCGGCGGTGAATTCCACTGTGGCGCTTTGAACTTCGGCCGCACCGGCGTCGACGGCCAGCCGCTCCAGGCCGTCCGGCGTGAAGGTGTGTAGGTCGACGACGGCCTCCAGCGCCGCGGCGCGGGAGGATTCGTCGAGTTCGGCCTGCGGTCGCCGCCAGCCGTCCAGACCGGGCAGCTTGGTGACGTTGGTGGCGACCCGCCAGGTCAGGGTCGACAAGGTGCGGGCGTAGGTGTCGCCGACGGTGGTCGGCTCGCCGGCGAACACGAACCGGCCGCCCGGCCGCAGCACCCGAACGACCTCCCGCAGCGCCAGTTCGACGTCGGGGATGTGGTGGAGCACAGCGTGCCCGACGACCAGGTCGAAGGTGTTGTCCTCGTAGGGAATGCCTTCGGCGTCGGCGACCCGGCCGTCGATGTCCAGGCCCAGCGACTGCCCGTTTCGGGTGGCGACCTTGACCATGCCGGGCGAAAGGTCGGTGACCGATCCGCGGCGAGCGACCCCGGACTGGATCAGGTTGAGCAGGAAAAACCCGGTGCCGCAGCCTAATTCGAGGGCCCGATCGTAGGGCAGCTCGCGCTGCACCTCGTCGGGCACGGCGGCGTCGAAGCAGTCGCGCGCGTAGTCCACGCAGCGCTGGTCGTAAGAGATCGACCACTTCTCGTCGTAGGATTCGGCTTCCCAATCGTGGTAGAGCACCTGGGCCAGCTTGCTGTCGTGCCTTGCCGCTTCCACCTGCTCGGCGGTGGCATGGGGGTTCGGAACGGCATCGGTCGAACTCGTCGTCATGCAGGGCAGCCTAACGGGCGCCGGATTCGGAGTCGTCTTCAGCGCTGCCACCAGCGGCGAACACTTCGACGTAGCGGCGCCGCTCGGCGGCGGCCCGATCGGCCGGACTGAGCTCGAACACGTCGTTGATGCCGGCCTTCGCGGCGGCCAGCGCGTGGCGCGGACCGTCGAGGAAGCGGCGCGCCCACCCCGCGGCGGCGTCGTAGACGTCGTCGGGGGCCACCATCTCGTCGATCAGGCCCAGCTCCAGCGCCTCCTCGGCGTCGAAGAACCGGCCGCTGAACACCAGTTCCTTGGCCTTGCTCGCCCCGGCCGCGCGGGTCAGCCGGGCCATGCCGTCGCCGCCGGGGATGAGGCCGGCCAGGACCTCGGTCGCGCCGAATTTCACGTTGTCACCGCTGACGCGCCAATCGGCGGCGAGGGCCAACGTGAGCCCGGCGCCCAGCGCGTACCCGGTGATCGCGGCAACGGTCGGCTTCGGGATCCGCGCGACGGCGTCGATCGCCTGCTGCCGCGCCACGGCCGCCGTCTCGGCCTCCGGCCCGGTCAGCGTCCGCAGCTCGGGCATGTCGTCACCGGCCGAGAAAATCTCGTGGCCACCGAACAGGATGACCGCGGCCACGTCGTCGCGCTCCCCCAGCTCGGCGGCCGCGGCGACGATCTCCCGGTAGAGCTGGCGGGTCATCGCGTTCGTCGGCGGCCGCGACAGCAGCAGCATGGCGAGCCCGGCGTCTTGCGAGCCGTCGCTGACCACCGTGCTGACGAACTCGCTCAATGTCGCCACCCCATCCCGCCGGCTTCGCGTGCCTGGTGGTAGCGGTCGGAATCGAAGAACTCGAAGACCCAGTTGTCGCCCTGGATCTCCAGGTGCGGCTGCACCGTGACGATTTGCCGTTCGACGGCCAGCACTTCCGCGACGGTCCGCCCCGCCAGCGAATCCAGCTGGGTCCACGTCGGCGGCAGCAGGAAACAGCGGCCGGCGGAGAAGTCGTCGATGGCGGCCTGCGGCGTGGTCCAGCCGGCGCGGTCGGATTCGGTGTTCTCGCCGTCGGCCCGCTGCCCGTGCGGCAGGGCGCCCACAAAGAAGTAGGTGTCATAGCGGCGCGTGCGCTCGGCTTCGGGGGTGACCCAGTTGGCCCACGGCCGGAGCAGGTCGGCACGCAGCTCGAGGTTCTCCCGGCGCAGGAAATCCGCGAACGACAACGTGCCGTCGGCGAGCGCGCGGCGGGCGTCGGCGTACAACGAGGCGTCGCCGACGATCCCGTCCGGGTCGCCGGCCGGCCCCGCGAACAGCACCCCCGACTCCTCGAACGTCTCCCGGGCAGCCGCGCAGACCAGCGCTTCGGCCAGGTCGGGCTCGATGCCGAACCGCTGCGCCCACCACTGTGGCGGCGGCCCGGCCCACGCGATGTCGGCGTTGCGGTCGCGGTCATCGACGCCACCGCCGGGGAAAACCATCGTCCCGGCCGCGAACTCCATCTTGGCGTGCCGGCGCATCAGGAAGACGGCGATACCGCGCGGGTCGTCGCGGACCAGCATCACCGTCGCCGCCGGCCGCGGCACCAGTGGGGCTTCTTCGGTCGGTGACGTCATAGCTGCCTCCGGTGGGCTGCGCGGGTGCGGACGCGGCGGGCGAAGTAGCGCCCGTCGACGACATCGAGGGCTATCGACTGCCCGAATGCGGTGGACAGGTTCTCGGCGGTCAGCACGTCGGTGAGCAACCCGGCGGCGACCACCGTCCCTTCGGACAACAGCATGCAGTGGCTGAAGCCGGGCGGAATCTCCTCGACGTGGTGGGTGACCAGCACCAGCGCGGGCGCGTCGGGGTCGGCCGCGAGGTCGGCCAGCCGCGCCACCAACTCCTCGCGGCCACCCAGGTCCAGACCGGCGGCCGGTTCGTCGAGCAGCAGCAGCTCCGGATCGGTCATCAAAGCGCGGGCGATCAGCACTCGCTTGCGCTCGCCTTCCGACAGCGTTCCGTAGCTCCGGTCCGCGAGGTGCTCGGCGCCCAGGCTCTCCAGCATGTCGACGGCCCGGCGGTAGTCGACGTCCTCGTAGCGCTCCCGCCAGCGGCCCAGCACCGCGTAGCCGGCCGAGACCACCAGGTCGCGCACGACCTCGTCGGTGGGCACCCGCTGCGCCAGGGCCGAGGAGCTGAGGCCGATCCGGGAGCGCAACTCCGACATGTCGACCCGGCCCAGCCGCTCGCCGAGCACGAAGGCCACCCCCGACGAGGGGTGCTCGGCCGCCGCGGCGATCCGCAGCAGCGACGTCTTGCCGGCCCCGTTGGGGCCGACGATGACCCAGCGCTCGTCGAGTTCGACCGCCCAATCCACTGGCCCGACGAGGGTGTGGCCGCCGCGCCGCAGCGACACGTTCCTGAAGTCGATCAGCAGATCGGGGTCGGCTGCCTCACTTCCGTTTTCGGGCACCCGCTCATCGTGCCGTACCGGGGCCGCTACGCGTCGGGCGGGATCTCCACCCTGCGGACCTCGCCGTCCACCGCGTCGGCGGCCTCGATTTCCCCGCGGGTGACGCCCAGCAGGAAGAGCACCGTGTCCAGGTACGGGTGGCTCAGCGAAGCGTCGGCCACCTCACGCAACGCCGGCTTGGCGTTGAACGCCACCCCCAACCCGGCCGCGGCCAGCATGTCGATGTCGTTGGCGCCGTCGCCGACGGCCACGGTCTGCGCCATCGGGACCCCGACCCGCTCCGCGAAGTCCCGCAGCGCCGCCGCCTTGCCGGCACGGTCGACGATGGGGCCGGCGACCCGCCCGGTGAGTTTGCCGTCGACGATCTCCAGCTCGTTGGCGGCGACGTAGTCCAGCATCAGCTCCTCGGCCAACGGCTCGATGATCCCCCGGAAGCCGCCGGACACGACACCGCAGTGAAAACCCAAGCGCCGCAACGTCCGCAGCGTGGTCCGGGCGCCGGGCATGAGCTCCAACTGACTGGCGACCTCGTCGATCACGGTGGCGGGCAGGCCCGCCAGGGTGGCCACCCGTTGTTCGAGGGACTGCGCGAAGTCCAGCTCGCCCCGCATGGCCGCGTCGGTGATAGCGGCGACCTTCCCTTCGGCGCCCGCCCGGGCGGCCAGCATCTCGATCACCTCGCCCTGTACCAGCGTCGAGTCCACGTCGAACACGATCAGCCGCTTGGCCCGCCGCTCGAGGGTGTAGTCCTCGACGGCCACGTCGATACGCTTCTCGGCGGACACCTGGTTGAGGGCCGTCCGGAGCGCGGCGTCCGATCCCGGCGGCACGGAGACCCTGAGCTCGAGGCCGGTAACCGGGTAGTCGGAGACGCCGCGGATGAGGTCGATGTTGACCCCCAGGCCGGCCACCGCCCGGGCCACCTCGCCGAACGCACCGGCGGTGATGGGCCGGCCCAGCACGAAAATGGTGTGGGTCGACGGCTCCCGGATGATCTCCACGTCGTCGCTGTGTTCGATGGTGACGTCGAGGCCCACCCCGCGGATGGCCGACTCGACGTCACGGCGCAAGTCGGGGCCGTCGGCGACATCCGCGGGGCAACACACCAGCACGCCCAGGGTCAGTCGGTGCCGAATCACCACCTGTTCGACGTTGAGCAGCTCGACGCCGTGCCCGGAGAGCGCCTCGAAGAGGGCCGAGGTGACGCCCGGTTGGTCCACTCCGGTGACGGTGATCAACACCGACACCTTCGGTGGTGTGCTCACCCCCGACTCAGCCGCTACTGCTCAGGGGTCGAGCGATCGGGCTCGGTCCGTGGACCGAATCCCTTCGGCGATTCGAGAGCCGTGGCGTGGCGTCCGACGTGCGCCTCGGCGCGCAGCCGCTCCACCATGTGCGGGTAATGCAGCTCGAAAGCCGGTCGCTCGGAACGGATCCGGGGCAGTTCGGTGAAGTTGTGCCGCGGCGGCGGGCAACTGGTCGCCCACTCCAGCGAGTTGCCGTAGCCCCACGGGTCGTCGACGGTCACCACCTCGCCGTAGCGCCAGCTCTTGAACACGTTCCAGACGAACGGGAACATCGACGCGCCCAGGATGAAGGCGCCGACCGTCGAGGCGACGTTGTACGGCTGGAAGCCGTCCGAGGGCAGGTAGTCGGCGTAGCGGCGCGGCATGCCCATGTCGCCGAGCCAGTGCTGCACCAGGAAGGTGGTGTGGAAGCCGATGAAGGTCAGCCAGAAGTGCAGCTTGCCCAGCCGCTCGTCGAGCAGCCGGCCCGTCATCTTGGGGAACCAGAAGTAGACGCCGGCGAACGTGGCGAACACGATCGTGCCGAACAGCACGTAGTGGAAGTGCGCGACTACGAAGTAGGTGTCGGTGACGTGGAAGTCCAGCGGGGGGCTGGCCAGCATCACGCCGGTCAGGCCGCCCAGCAGGAAGGTCACCAGGAAGCCCACCGAGAACAGCATCGGGGTCTCAAAAGTGAGTTGCCCCTTCCACATCGTGCCGATCCAGTTGAAGAACTTGATCCCGGTGGGCACCGCGATCAGATACGTCATGAACGAAAAGAACGGCAGCAGAACGGCTCCGGTGGCGAACATGTGGTGCGCCCACACCGCGACGGACAACGCGGCGATCGACAGCGTCGCGTAAACCAGGGTCGTGTAACCGAAGACCGGCTTGCGGGAGAACACCGGGATGATCTCGGTGATGATCCCGAAGAACGGCAAGGCGATGATGTACACCTCGGGATGGCCGAAGAACCAGAACAGGTGTTGCCACAGCAGCACCCCGCCGTTGGCCGCGTCGTAGACGTGGGCCCCTAGATGTCGATCGGCGGCCAGCCCGAACAGCGCGGCGGTCAGGATCGGGAACGCGATCAGGATCAGGATCGACGTCACGAGGATGTTCCAGGTGAAGATCGGCATCCGGAACATCGTCATGCCGGGCGCGCGCATGCACACCACGGTGGTGATCATGTTGACTGCACCCAGGATGGTGCCCAGACCGGCGACGATCAGGCCCGTGATCCACAGGTCTCCCCCGGCGCCGGGCGAGTGGACGGCGTCGGACAGCGGCGTGTAGGCCGTCCAGCCGAAGTCGGCGGCCCCGCCCGGGACGATGAATCCGGCCGACGCGGTCAGACCGCCGAACAGGAAAAGCCAGAACGAGAAGGCGTTCAGCCGCGGGAAAGCCACGTCGGGAGCGCCGATCTGCAGCGGCAGCACCAGGTTGGCGAACCCGAACACGACCGGCGTCGCGTACAGCAGCAGCATGATCGTGCCGTGCATCGTGAACAGCTGGTTGTACTGCTCATTCGACAGGAACTGCAGTCCCGGCGCGGCCAGTTCGGTGCGCATCAACAGGGCCATCAGTCCGCCGATGAAGAAGAAGACGAAGCAGGTGACCGTGTACATGATGCCGATCATCTTGTGATCGGTCGTGGTGATCAGTTTGTAGACGAGGTTCCCTTTGGGGCCGGTCCGGTCTGGGTACGGACGAACGGCCTCGAGTTCTCCCAAGGGGGGCGCTTCGGCTGTCAACAGCTTCTCCAAACAGTAGGACAGGGGCCCAAAAACAGAGCTGACATGAATCTTAACCGTCGATCATGCCGACGTCAGGGCTGGTCCTACAAACTGTCGTAAACGGCTCGGCGGTGCGGCGTGTCGGTTCGGAGTGCCGGGCTGCGAGCCGGCGGGTGTTAGCGTCTGACGCGTGCTTTTCGGCGTGACCCGACCCGCGTCCCTGCGCGCGGCCGCCGCGCTGGCGGTGGCGGTCGCCGTCGCATGCAGTGGCTGCGGATCCGGCAAGCCCGGAACCAAGGCGCCAACTCCGACGCTGGTCACCCCGACCACCCAGATCGCCGGGGTCGGCGTGCTCGGAAACGACCGCCGCCCCGACGAGTCGTGTGCACGGGATGCCGCGGCCGCCGATCCGGGACCGAAGACGCGGCAGGCCCACAACGCCGCCGGGGTCAACCCGGACGTGGTGCAGGTGCCCGCCGAGCCTCAGCGCATCGTGGTGCTCTCCGGCGATCAGCTCGACGCCCTGTGCGCGCTCGGGCTGCAATCGCGGGTGGTCGCCGCCGCGCTGCCGGACGGATCGTCGAGCCAGCCCGCCTACCTGGGCAGCGCGGTGCACGGCGTGCCCGGCGTCGGGACCCGCAGCAACCCGGACCTGGCCGCAATCGGGGCGACCCATCCCGACCTCATCCTGGGCTCGCAGGGGTTGACGCCCAAGCTCTATCCGCAGCTGGCCGCGATCGCCCCGACGGTGTTCACCGCCGCCCCCGGTTCCGCCTGGGAAGAGAACCTGCGCGGCGTGGGCGCCGCGACGGCGCGCGGGGCCGCGATGGACGCGCTGCTCAACGGCTTTTCGCAGCGGGCCAGCGACGTCGGCGCCAGGCATGACGCGTCCCACTTTCAGGCGTCCATCGTGCAGCTGACCACCGACACGATCCGTGTCTACGGCACCAATAACTTCCCGGCCAGCGTCCTGGGCGCCGTCGGGGTGGACCGACCGGCGGCCCAACGGTTCACCGACAAGCCGTACATCGAGATCCGCGCCACCGACGACGACCTGGCCAAGAACCCGGACCTGTCCGCCGCCGACGCCGACGTCGTCTACGTGTCGTGTGCGTCACCGGCGGCCGCCCAGCGCGCCGCGACCGTGCTGGACAGCAACCCGTGGCGCAAGCTGTCCGCCAACCACGACAACCGCGTCTACGTCGTCAACGACGAGCTGTGGCAGACCGGCGAGGGCCTGGTCGCGGCCCGCGGCATCGTCGACGACCTCCGCCTGGTCAACGCCCCCATCAATTAGCGCGCGGGCGCGCGGGTGTCCGCGGTCCTAAGGTGATACCGAGCGGCCTCCGGTGGCCCGGGACCATTACCTTAGCTAAACTTTTTGCAGACGCGACCACATTGAAGAGGGATATATCCATGAGCACTGTTTCGGCTTACGCCGCAACCTCGGCGACCGAACCGTTGACCAAGACCACCATCGAGCGCCGTGACCCCGGCCCGCACGACGTAGCGATCGACATCAAGTTCGCCGGGATCTGCCACTCCGACATCCACACCGTCAAGGCCGAGTGGGGCACGCCGAATTACCCGGTGGTGCCCGGCCACGAGATCGCCGGCGTCGTCTCCGCGGTCGGCTCCGAGGTCAGCAAGTACAAGGTCGGCGACCATGTCGGTGTGGGCTGCATGGTGAACTCCTGCGGCCAGTGCAGCAGTTGCAAGGCCGGTCTCGAGCAGTACTGCAAGCCGGGCGCGACCTTCACCTACAACTCCATCGACAAAGACGGCACGTCCACCCAGGGTGGCTACAGCCAGGGTGTCGTCGTCGACGAGAACTTCGTGGTGCGCATCCCCGACTCGCTGCCGCTGGACAAGGCGGCACCTCTGCTGTGCGCGGGCATCACGCTGTTCTCGCCGCTGCGCCACTGGAAGGCCGGCGAGGGCACGCGGCTCGCGATCATCGGCCTCGGTGGCCTCGGGCACATGGGCGTCAAGCTGGGCGCGGCGATGGGCGCCGAGGTGACGGTGCTGTCGCAGTCGCTGAAGAAGATGGAGGACGGCCTGCGGCTGGGCGCCAGGCACTACTACGCCACCGCCGACCCCGACACCTTCAAGAAGTTGCGCGGCAGCTTCGACCTGATCCTGAACACCGTCTCGGCGAACCTCAAACTGAACGACTACCTCAACCTGCTCGACGTCGACGGCACCCTCGTCGAGTTGGGCATTCCCGAGCACCCCATGGAGGTGGGCGCGTTCCCGCTGGCGCTGGCGCGGCGCAGCCTGTCCGGGTCGAACATCGGCGGGATCGCCGAAACCCAGGAGATGCTGGACTTCTGCGCCGAACACGACGTGACGCCCGAAATCGAGCTGATCGAACCGGATTACATCAACGAGGCCTACGAGCGCGTCCTGGCGAGCGACGTTCGCTACCGCTTCGTCATCGACATCTCGAAGCTATGAGGCGACCTCTGACGGTTCTTCGGGCGCGCAGTCGCGGGCGATGACTTCGGCCGCCTCCGCGTGCTCGTCGTCGGGAACGACCTCGCTGACGTCGATGCCGGCCAGTGGCCATCCGGCCGCGGCCAGCGTGGCGGCCACCCGGATGATGTTTTCCTTGCCGGCGTCGAACTGCGTCATGTCGGAGATGAACTCCGCGATTTCGTCGCGGTCGATCGGGTGATCGATCGTCTCCGGAGAGCCTTCCTTCGCGGTGATGTGGCGCACCACCTCGCGGATCTGGTCTTCGGTCAGCGGTGTGCTGCGCAGCAATGCCATCAGCGGCACGCGGTCCGGGCCGGGGACGCCGTTCGGGTAGCCGACCTGCAGCCACTGGATCACTGAGCGGCAGAAATGGTGGCGGTGATCCTTCTCGGAGGATGCGGGTTTCGTCACCAGAACAGTGTCAGGGCAGGGGCATCACCGGCGCTAGCGAGCCGTCGCTCCGTGCCCACAATTCACATGCCGTTCATTGCCCGAACACGTCGGGGTCGGGCGTGGCGCTCGCGGTAAAGGTCCAGTTTGTCGTTGCCGGTCCCTACCATCGAGGCGTGCTCAAGGCGCTCGTCGTCCTCCCGCTGGCCTGCGGGCTGTTCGTCGGCGTCCTCGACCGCAGCCCCGGGATGGGGCTGGTGGCGTTCTATGTGATGCTGCTGCTCGAGGTGCTGGTCGGCTGGTCAACCAACCGTCAGTGGCCGCGCGGCGCAGGCGGGCGGCCACATAGCCCTCGAACTCGACCCCATCCATCGCGTCGACCGCCGCGAATCTGGCC